>SLKH01000358.1 GCA_007134665.1 Balneolaceae bacterium | reverse complement strand
CCGCTTGTTAAAGCAAATATTGAGAACATCCAGGTGAATGTAGGTGTATCCGGTGACCCGTTTTTTGGAGGCGGAGCCCAGTCACCTGAACGCTCCAGGCTCACAATTAACCTGGTTGATTATGGAGACAGGGCAGAATCTTCGAGTATAACGATGAGTAAAATCAGGGAAATTGTTCGCGATATCCCGGATATCATTATCAATATTGATGGTGAAACTGCCGGCCCGCCGACAGGTGCCCCGGTAAATATCGAAGTGTCTGGCGAGAACTTTGATGAGATCGTAAGGATTACACGGGAAATCACAGATATCCTGATGGAAGCATCTGCAACCAGGCAGGTTCCAGGATTGGTGGATGTCAGAAATAATGTTAGCGGAGGCCTGCCGGAATACAGGATTCTTGTTGATTATGAGCGGGCAAGCCGGTTTGGATTGAATATGGCTGATGTTGCTCAAACGATTCGAATTGCCAATAACGGCCTTGAAGCAAGCAAGTGGCGTGATGGAGAGGATGAGTATGATATCGTGGTTAGGCTAAGGCCTGAAGACAGGCAGGACCTGGAGAGCCTGAGGGATCTTAATGTTGGTTCAATGGAAGGATTTGTTCCTCTTGTTTCCATCGCTGATTTTGAAGAGGGCATCGGCCTGGGCAGTATTACCAGGCTTAACCTGCAGAGAACAGCAACAATAGAGGGCCAGGCTGCTCCCGGGTTTAGCGGGCCCGAAGTGTTAATGGAAGTACAGCAACTATTGTCGGACTACCGGGAAAATCTGCCACCGGGATATAATATCGAATATACTGGTGAGAGTGAGGAACAGGAAGAGGCTTTTGGATTCCTGACTACTGCACTGCTGGTGGGCTTTGCACTAATCTTCCTTGTCATGCTGGCAAAATTCAATAACCTGATCTCACCGTTCATCATTATTACAGCAGTCGGGCTTAGCCTGATTGGTGTGTTACTGGGCCTGATACTTACCCGTACGGCATTCGGCTTGATGACATTTATCGGAATTATTTCATTAGCCGGTATCGTGTGTGTAAATAATATTGTACTGCTTGATTATGTTAAACAGCTGATAGAAAAAGGTAAATCCAAAAAAGATGCGATCATAGAAGCCGGTGCAATCAGGTTTCGCCCTGTGCTTCTGACAGCACTCACAACAATTCTGGGACTTGTCCCTCTTACATTCGGGATTAACATCGATTTTGTGAATCTTTTTGCAAATTTTGACCCTGACTTCCAGTTTGGTTCAGATAATACCGCCTTTTGGGGGCCTATGGGAATAGCAATTATCAGTGGCCTGACGTTTGCAACATTCCTGACACTGGTAGTTGTACCGGTACTTTATTCTGCATTTGATTCATTCTCGCAACGGCTTGGAACACTTTTTACAGGGAAGCGTTAAAAAAAGAACAGATGTTAGCTTGGAACAATTTGATGATAGTTTATAGAGAGACTATTTGAGGCAGGCTAATTAAGAGGACGTCTTTTAGAAGTAGAAGGCGTCCTCTTTTACTTTAACCCCATAATGGACAAACGCTTTTTGGGGTTTAAACAGGCTTTTGTACGATGAAAGAATGAAGATTGAATAGCAAGAAGTATTGACAATTCATTATTTTCCTCCACTCTACTTTTAACTAAAATAAATTGATGTGATACAACGACTGCAAACGGTATTTTTATTTCTGGCTGCGATTATTAACCTGTTTGTTTTTTTTACGCCTATATATTCAAGGGCGGTTCAGGATCCCTCGGGGTGGATTGGTACTCTGTTTGCAATCATTCTTACAGGTGCAATGATACTGAGTACACTTTCAATATTTTTTTATAAAAACAGAATTAAGCAGTTGAAGTGGGTAAAATTGGCTACCTATTTCCAGGTAGCTGCATTTGCAGCCGCTTCCGGTATTCTGTTTACAATGGGTGGTTTTGGATCTTACCTTATGCAGGAAGCATTGAGTGTTGCACTGATACTGGTAGCTCTGATCGCTTTGTGGCAGGCGGGACGCTATATCAAAAAAGATCAGGAGCTAGTAGAGTCGATGGATAGAATCCGTTAGAATCGATAAAATTGTCTGATCGAATACCACAAACAGATTATCCGAAATTAAAAGTCATTGCACTTTTGTTTATCGGGCTCTCAACGTTTGGTGCGGCCCCGATACTGGTAAGGTATGCTACGGATGTACAGCCAATGGTACTTGCAGCCATGCGAACACTGTTTGCAGTGATCATTCTTCTACCCTTCTGGTTGCCAAAAAAGAAATCTGTAAGAGAATTAAAGTCGGCCGGGATCAGTACGTTTATGATGATGCTTGCAGGGTTCAGCCTGGGGCTGCATTTTACGTTTTGGGTGGCATCTCTTCATTATACCAGTGTTGCCTCGGCCTCTGTATTGGTAACCATTCACCCTGTGATGTTAATTGTTGCCGAACGATTTGTCTTTAAAAAAAAATTCAGCGGGATTATCTGGTTTGGTGTATTCATTGCATGTTTGGGTTCGGTTATGCTCGGTTTAACAGATCATGCAGGAGGAGAAGAATTTGAGAATCCGCTTCTGGGAAATATCCTGGCATTTTCTGCAGCCGTAATATTTGTGCTTTATTTTATGATCGGCAGAAAATTGAGGCAAAAAGCAGAATGGATTGATTATGTATTTCATGTATACCTTCATGCTGCAATTACTTGTATCATTCTGACTTTCATCTGGGTTGGAGGATGGCCTTATTTATCAATGAGTGCCATATTAATCGGGATAGCTCTTGCAGTTGGGCCTACAATAATCGGGCACGGATCTATGAATTATGCCGTGAAATTTATATCACCCACGATCCTGTCCACTCTCGTGCTTTCAGAGGGTGTTTTAGCAGCTATTGCCGCTTATTTTATATTTAATGAATTGCCACCGGCACTTTCTATTCTTGCGATGGCAGTTATTATTACCGGGGTCGGATTGAGTTGGATTAAACGAAAGGAGAGAGTTGTGAAACCAAAATCAGTTTGATAAGTATAATAAAATAAGTTACCTGTCGGTTTGGTAGCAGATTAAATTCAATTAATAAACTGTTATTTATCAAATATTAACTTTAACTTGCGTGAATATTCAATAAAATATTACACATAATTAAGTTAATGGCTGAGTACAGGGTATCTGATACAATGGAGAAACAAACGAAATTAACAGAGAATACGTTAAAGGTCACATAATTAATAATAATCAAGCGTTATAACAGAGTTAAATAATTCAGCGGCAAGAAAAATATTGCCAAATGAATACGAGAATACATATCCAGAGTAAAAACAAGAATATCCTGTTGGCTTCTGTACTGTTTTTGGCCATCTCAACGGGTTGTGAAGAACAGGAAACTGTAGAGCTGAGTTATCTTGACGGTTCTCCGGAGCTGTCGCTGACAGTAACTGAGCCGGTTGACCGGGATCTTGTCGATATCCAGCGAAGCGGGGTGTTGAGAATGATAACCCACTACAGCTCTAATACCTATTTCCTGCACCAGGGAATAGAAGTAGGTTTTGAGTATGAACTGTTACGAGAGTTCGCCAGGGAAAATGACCTTGCACTTGAAGTTGTCATCATCGGAAGTGATGAAAATCCGTATGATCTTCTGAATTCCGGTGAGGGTGACGTGATAGCGGCGAATTATACGATCACTCCTGAGCGACGTAACATAGTCACTTTTACCCGTCCGTATAATCTGGTAGACCAGGTGGTTGTCTTTTCTTCAGACCTGGAAGAAAAACCGGGATCAATTGAAGAATTGGCGGAGTCACAGCTGCCGATTACGGTGATACGTAACAGTTCCTACTATCAAAAACTGATGGAATTGAGAGAACAGGGTTATGATCTGAATATACAGGTGGTATCAGACGACCTGGATACGGAAACCCTTTTACTCCAGATTATAAATGGAGGCATCAAAGCTACGGTGTCGGATGATAATATGTTCAGGGCAACCAGCCAGTACATGTACGGGCTTTATGAAGGTCCCAGGATTGCTGAAAATGATACGATCGCATGGGCTATTCGGGCGAATACCCCTGACCTGGAAACAGCGATGAACCGTTTTCTTCACAGGCACTTCAGGTTTACGGCAGATCGTCAGGAACCGCGAAGATCTGAGCTGTTAAATGTTCTGAGGGAACGATATTTTGAAACCGGACCGCAAATCGCAGAATATTTTAATCCTGACTGGCATTATCAGAGTACAGGCTTAATTTCACCTTATGACCAGCTTGTAAAAGAAGTTGCGGACTCCCTGGATCTCGATTGGTTAATGCTGACATCAATGATCGCCCAGGAATCGATGTTTAACCCGTCTTCCAAAAGCTGGGCCGGTGCTGTCGGATTGATGCAAATACTTCCGAGATTTTCCGAAATAGAATATGAGCACTTATACGATCCTTATGTAAATATATGGGAAGGGGCGAGGATAATTCGTGAGCACCTCGACCATTATGCATACCTTGACACACTGAATCAGTGGTCTTTTGCACTTGCAACCTATAATGTAGGCCTGGGCCATATGGCGGATGCACGGAGGTTGGTCATCGATCAGAATAAAAACCCGAATGAATGGGAAAATGTTGCGGATGCACT
>SLKH01000065.1 GCA_007134665.1 Balneolaceae bacterium | reverse complement strand
GCCCAATGTTTTGCCTTCTGCTGATCTTCTTTTCGTTTATTCCTGATTCTGCTCTCGGCAGATGATTCTGAACCTTTATCTTTGGATTTTGACAAGATCTGTTTGCTTTAACGTTTTTTAGAAACTCGGTCTGTCGATAGGAGTCCGGTTAAACTCTCCATCACGGTATTGCACCAGGTACCACTGTTCTCTTTCAGGAGAATAAAAATAGTCGCTGAATGTCCCCTCTTCCAGGTCACTTTCCATGAGCATTCGCGTAAGTGTACGTTTGATTTGTGGCATAAGATCCACGTACTGGCTTGCTCCAACATAGACAAGGCCATTCTCAAACGGACCGTCAAGATCAAGAATCATCAATGGAACTTCATCGTCGACGATTAACCAATATTCAAACTGAACGGCTTTACCGGGCCGGAAGTTTTGGTTTATCAGGTCATCGATCGTCTGCGTCGGATCTCCAAAAACTGCCTGAAGCCGGGCTCTCAGCTCCACAGTTGGCAACCTGTCAATCGTTGTGGGGTTATAGAGCCCTTGTCCTGTCCAGGCTATGTTTCGAAATTCATTCTGAAACTGATGCCTTTCCGAATGGGAAATAGCACGTATTTCAGGTTCTTCAAACTGCGCAAGAGCACTGCTTGCAGTAATTAGCATGATTAATAAGGGGAGGAGTGTTTTACGTATCATAAGTCATCACCGTTCATCTTCATCCATAGAAAGAACGGCCAGAAATGCTTCCTGTGGAATATCCACTGAACCAACCTGCTTCATCCGTTTCTTTCCTTCTTTCTGTTTTTCGATCAATTTACGTTTTCGGGTTATGTCACCACCGTAACACTTGGCCGTCACATCTTTTTTCAGTGCACGAATCGTATCCCTGGCAATCACCCTGGAACCGATCGCAGCCTGCACAGCAACTTCATATTGCTGACGGGGAATCAGCTCTTTTAGTTTTGAACAGATCTTTCGACCTTGTTCATACGCTTTATCCCTGTGCGTAATACTCGAGAGCGCATCAACAGGATCCCCGTTCAATAATATATCCAAACGAACCAAATCACCTTTTCGGTATTCTATAAATTCATAATCCAGTGAAGCATACCCGCGTGTACCACTCTTCAGCTTATCATAGAAATCAAAAACAACTTCAGCCATCGGGAGCTCATAGGTGATTTCCACTCTGTTGTTCTGCATAAAATGCTGGTTTACATAAACACCGCGCCGATCCTGGCATAATTTCATGATGGGGCCAATATAATCGGCAGGAGTGATAATACTTGCTTTGATATACGGTTCCAGCACAACTTCCACTTTACCGGCATCCGGCATTTCACTGGGATTATCAACCAGTTTTTTCTCTTCTTTGCCTTTGTAATCTACCAGCACTTCATACTGAACATTGGGAACAGTAGTAATGATATCGATATTAAATTCACGGTCGAGCCGTTCCTGTACAATTTCCATATGGAGCAGGCCGAGAAACCCGGTTCGAAATCCAAATCCAAGAGCTTTTGATGTTTCAGGCTGGTATTGTAATGATGCATCATTCAATTGAAGCTTTTCAAGTGCTCCCCTGAGATCCTCAAAATCTTCCGAATTGGTTGGGTAGATTCCGCTGAAAACCATCGGTTTTACTTCCTTGTAACCCGGTATTGGTTCCGCTGCACGATTTTTGGAATGCGTGATCGTATCCCCCACACGTGCATCCTGTAACGACTTAACACTTCCAATTACATATCCCACATCACCGGCTTCCAGTTTATCTGTCGGTTCCTTTTTCAATTTCAGGTAGCCTATCTCCTCTGCATTATAATCGTCAATATCAGTTGCCATAAAATAGATACTGTCTCCTTTTCGGAGAGTTCCTTCCATTACCCTGACATAAGCAATGGAGCCACGATAAGTGTTAAAAACAGAATCAAAAATTAGTGCCCTGAGTGGCTTGTTTGTTTCCCTGGCCGGTCCCGGAATCCGTTCCACGATCGCCTCGAGCAGCTCCTCCACACCTTCACCGGTTTTACCCGAAACCCTCAATATCTCATCATGATCACACCCGATTAAATCCACGATCTGCTGAGCCACACCTTCCGGATCAGCCCCGGGCAAATCAATTTTATTCAACACCGGTAAAATTTCAAGGTTCTGATCAATTGCCTGGTACAGATTGGAAATAGTCTGTGCCTCTATACCCTGGGCTGCATCCACTATCAGCAACGCTCCTTCACAAGCTTTCAGCGCTCGTGATACTTCATAAGCAAAATCGACATGTCCGGGTGTGTCTATCAGGTTAAAAATAAATTTTTCCTTGTTCGGCCGGATATATTCCATACGGATCGCATGGCTTTTTATCGTTATCCCTCTCTCCCGTTCCAAATCCATATCATCGAGAACCTGTTCCTGCATCTCCCGTTCGGTGATCGTGCCGGTTCTCTCAAGCAGGCGATCAGCCAGTGTGGATTTTCCATGATCGATATGGGCAATGATGCAAAAATTGCGAATGTTATTCATATAAAAACTGCGTCAAATCTGAATTCAAACAAGCATCAAATATACAAAGAAGCAACGGTCTATCCATCTAAATGTTACCGTACAATCGGGATTAATATTTGATTATACCTGCTGATACAGTAATGTTCATGGAAATGCCAAATTATGATATACTTAAAAGCATCTTATGCGGAGCATTCATGTTGAGCCTTGAACAAGATAATGCGCCGTATCGCCTAATCGTCTCCTCGCCTCTCCACAATCCTTCCTGCACCCCTTCGAACACGATACGAACCTTTCAATGACATTGCCTCGGGGTTTGATTCTGCCATCACCGTCATCCACAGGCTGAATCTACATGGCTACAATCTGTCATCCCAATGGGATTCTGATTAAGCATTGAAAAATATTGCGCCATTTCCCCCACTCTCCCAAACGCCTGTTCTTCAACTCTTCCTTTGGGATTAAATACCCGAAGCCCACATCTATCTCTCCTAAATTCTTGATGAGTATGACCAAAAAAAGGATCCCAGTGCTATCCGGAATCCTTTTTTAAAATATGATGTGTGGGTAAAGGCTAATTTTTAAAGAGATGTTCAAAAGATATACGGCCGCTGCCCAGGATAAAGAGTGCGAGCGACATTGCAAGAAGAGTAATATCAATTCTCATCGGATTCCAATCTCCACCTATTTTCACAAATAGTAATGCGCCGATCATCACACATGCAAGAAGTAAAGATGGAATACGGATATATAATCCAAGTAATACCATTAATCCGCCCACGAATTCAATTAGTGCCACTACCCATGCCATCAATACCGGGGCTGGAATTCCAACATTTTCAAAAAATCCCTGGGTACCTTCAATTCCCATAAGTTTACCCCATCCTGCTACAACAAATATAATTCCGACTCCTATTCTCAGAAAAAGAATCGCCACATCGTAATACTGTTCCAGACTGTTATTCATAGTTTTCCATTGGTTAGCTTTAAGTTTATATCACATAAATATATGTGAATGTTGAAATTTTCAAAATAATCAGTCACTTATTCATCAACCGGACTCAAAAGCTCTACATGAAACCGGAAATGCTGGCCTTCAATGGCCATCTCGTCATAGATTTCACGAACAAGGTCAAAAATAACATCTGTGTCACCTTTTATCGTAGTAGACAGGTAGTTTACATCCACTTCAACATCATGCTGAGCAACAAACTCCAGTAAATCCTGGACTTTCTCTTTCGGATGATCTGTGTATAGTGGAATAAATGTCAGTTGCGCTATCGTCTTTTTCTTCATTTTCAATTTTGATCATTTTTTTTACAGAGATATTCTTCTTCAAGAATATAGCGAGTGTCAATCAACTTCAACTGTGAAATTTCAAATACTTCAATACTTAACTTGAAACCTTATACTTCTTACTCAAAGGATATTTGGATTAATTGACAGAAAATGCCGTATATTAACCGCCAGATGATTTTACTTGTAATACATACCCACCCACGACATCACCATGGTCATCATAGCGGCCATCACGGATTTTCTGTATAACCGACTACCCTCTTACAGATCCGCCATTTTCTTACTCATTTTCCTTGCTTACTTACCAAATTTTAATGATCACATTTTGATATGAGAACTCTTGATTCCAATACATCCCTTCGCATCGCAGTGCAAAAAAGCGGCCGTTTAACCGATAAAACATTAAACCTTCTTGAAGGTATAGGACTTCGTTTTGATGACTACAAACGAAGCCTGTTGGTTAAATGCAGAAATTTTGACGTTGAACTCTTATTGATCCGTGATGATGATATCCCTGAATATGTGGAAGATGGCGTTTGCGACCTGGGATTTGTCGGCGGTAATGTAACCGCGGAAGACCAGGCAGAGGTTACTGTTCTCAGGGGGCTTGACTATGGCGTCTGTCGCCTGTCTCTTGCAGCCCCTAAAAATGGAGGTATCAAAACAGCTAAAGATTTTGCCGGAAAAAAAATTGCCACCAGTTATCCGAACCTGACTCAAGCGTTTTTTGATGAAAGAAAGATAAATGTTGAAATAACAACCCTTTCCGGTGCTGTGGAAATTGCTCCGAGACTCGAGGTTGCCGATGCCATAAGTGATCTTGTTTCATCCGG
>SLKH01000040.1 GCA_007134665.1 Balneolaceae bacterium | reverse complement strand
TTGCATAACCCCTGGTCGGATCATCTTTTACTTTCGTTGCAATTTTTTCTGCCGATGCATAATTGACAAACTCAAGTATTCTGTCTTCGACCTCTTTGGGAATCTCGTCTGTAATTTCCAGTAACTCCTCCTCACCAGCCGGAGATATCCACTCTTCTTCACCACTAAACAGAACTCTGAACGCTTGCGTAATCAGCGGATGCTGATCCGAAGCCAAATCATTCAGTGCTTCAATCGATTCATCCGACTCATCGAAGTGGAGAGTGAGGCTGACAGTCCGCAATCCTTCCTTCAGGAAGAGTACCGGTGACGAAATGGCAAACCCGATATCGGCTTCATCCCGGCCGGGCCCGCCAAACGTTTTCCAGCTCATATCATCCGATCCGATTTCAGCTCCTTTCCCATCAGACGAATTCACTTCAGGCGAGCCAAAAAGCCGGAAACTGCTCTCATCATCAGCCACATCTGCAAATACTGCCTTCAATTGCTCCACTCTTCCCTGATTTACGATCAGCTCCCTGTCTGTTTCATAAAACAATGGCTGACCGCTCACGTCTTTACCCGCTTTCAGTGAAATCCCCTTATCAATCCGGTAACTCTTTTCCACATGACGAGCGAGTTCAAATATCAGGAAAACCCGGTCGGCAACAGCCGGTTCTTCTTTCAATTGCAGTACTTCCTTATAGTAATAATCGAGGTGTTTTTTTGTGATCCGGTTCAGGTCATCCTGTGCAACTTTAAAAAGCTTTAAAAAAGCCAGAAACAGTGCTATATGCGGTTGTGTGAATCCGCTTTTATTCTTTACATAATTCAAAAAACCCGGTTCTTCCTGATTCTGGTTGGATATAAATTCTTCGAGGTCTTTATCTGATGCCAGGAAATTCTGCCAGTCTCCATCATCTTCATTTTCTGAATTGACATAGCGGATTTCTTTGGCCAATTTTTTTGCAAACTGCAGCAGATCTTTCATGGATCGCTCGTCGATTGAGACATAATCGGGCAACAGTGCACTCAGCAGACGTTGCTGACGGCTTGTGCCATCACGATCCAGTTTGGTTTTATTTTCACAAATTTCACTCATAATCAGATATCCGTTGCCTCATCCAGGTAGTAGGGAAATACAAGATTGGTACGTGTATTTGTGGCGATGATGGTAAATTCAACGACAATCTGTATCAATCCCTCTTCCCGGTTCTCACGAAAGAATATATCTTCAAGATTGACCCTCGGTTCATGAAACAGTATAGCCCGGCGAATATCTTCTTTGATTCTTGCGGCTGTTGACGCACGCAGAGATTCAAAAATATTGCCCTTAAGGTTAGTGCCGTAATCCGGACGAAGCACACGTTCACCACGGCTTGTGCTCAATAATATTTGCAGGCTTTCACGTATATCCGCTTCTTCCTGCGACATTCCAACACTTTTTCCACCACTTCCAAAACGGATCGGAAACGACCAGCCCCTTCCAAGAAAATCATTACTTTCACCGCTGTTATTTTGATCTGATCCCATAGATTTTATCCAATCATTACCGTTGGTTCACCGATCACTGCAGACGCTCCGCAGAGGCATACATCCCCGACACGAATTGCTGGTTTACCGCCAATTAAAACCGTACCACTTCCTGCTGAAAACGGGCTGACTGTCGGCTGATGTGAGTTTGGCGGCAATGAACAAACATGATTATCACCGGCTACACAAGCCGGCATTCCGCCAATGAGAACAGTAGGATCTCCCGGACCCACAATCGTCCCGCCATGATTGGAAGTATCCATAATTCTGACCGCTGCAGGCATATTATTTTAAATTTATAAATATCAATTTCTGTTAAATCTCCTACCCGGAGCATCAACTAAAATCACGATGCTTCTCAAATGGGAGATAACTTAAATTTGTTGATCGCTTAAAACCGATAGGTAGTCTGTTACCGAAATCAGGTTTTACCATCAATTAATCATTACAATCGATCCCTTCACTACTGTCTGCCCTCCGGATGATAATTCTGCTCCTGAATTGCCTTCCGCCTTATAGGCTGCATTGGCAGATTCCGTAATATTCACTCCTTCAATCACGATATCACCAGAAGCTTTTAGTTTCAGGTCACCAATACTTTCAAGAGAAATTCCATCAGCAGACATCGACACCTTGTTGCCATTCTTATCCTCTACAGTTACCCCTCCGTCTTCATCGCTCATCGTCCACTTATTACCGTCCGGGGTTTCAATGGTTACACTTTTTTTATCATCATCCAGTAGCAGTTTCAACTCACTGCGTGTAACAATTCCTTTTACATTATTATCCTCTTCAGCTTCAATCGGAGCCGGCTTGGAGCTACTGTGAAGCATTCCGAGTATCACCGGGTCTCGGGGGTCATCGTTTATGAAACCGACTATTACCTCGTCCCCGATTTCCGGCCTGAATACAAAACCTCTGCCATCTCCGGCATCCAGCGATGCCTGCCGTGTCCAGACCCCTTCGTTTTGTGGGTCAATCACGGGTAACCGAACTTTTATCCTGTTTTCACCATCCGAATCTTCATGAATATTGGTAACTACACCCACCTGTAAACCATGAATCGGTGGAACCAAACCCGACGCCTGACGGGCTACAATATCATCATACCTGTTAATAAACCATTCCTGGTCCAGGCCGAATCCGATTTCAGTCTGCCACCCGTGTTCCGTGGTACTGAGATGATTCACTGCTGAAACAAACGCAGGTCCATTGAACCGGTCACCAAAATTTTCAAGTTCAATGATATCACCCGGTTTAATGTCACTGAACCCTGTGATTTTAACCCGGCCGCGTACCCTGGCCATACGGCTTTTAAGAAGTTTTGAATCTGACCATGCTTTTAATTCGGTATTTTCCACTTTGCCACCGTGTTGCTGCATCCAGGAATCGAGGCCAATCACACCGGAGAGATCCTGAGCCGTTATATTACCATTTTCTGATACTTCCGGTTCATCAGCCTCTTCGTCGATTATCTCCTGTTCCGAATAATTCCACGACCTGCTGTTTGCTGCTGCAAACTGATCCCTTGCATCCATTCCGGCTTCAAAAGAAATGACATTGTGCCCGAATGCCAGGTTCAGAATCGGATCACGGGAAAAATCAGGCTTTTTTACTGTTATTACTCCATCATCCACATACACCAGCCGGCTGTTCACTTCTGCCCGGGCAATCATAAAATCCCAGTCTGTGGTATAGTATTGTACCATCTCCTTATGCATCACTTCGGTTTCTTCCACTTCTGCTGTAATGCCATAAACATTGATCAGTTCTTCAATTACTTCATTGTCCTGTACATTTTCGAAATACCGGTTTCTTCTTCCCGATGTCATCTTTACCGTTACATCTCTCATGTCAATCCTGAGTACAGGCTGTTTATTCTCATTGGCCCTGACACTGTGACCAGTTATAATGCCTTTGAAAATGGTGTCTTCCCTCCGGTGATAGCCAGCCTGAATTTCAACTTCTTTACCAGGAACAAACTGCTCACTGCTGCTGATTGGAAAATCACCGCTTGCAACATCGCCATCTGATAAAATCAGTCTCGCTTTTGGGATTTTGTTCACTGATTTACTCACCATCAGAGATGAGACACCCAATGTACCCCCGATGTCTTCACCATCAACCAGAATAGTAAATGTTGGCAGGTCGGTGGATGCCTGAGTTGGAATTGTTCTGACCGGGCTCATCGTTCTGATTTTTTAACAGGTGGAAGGGTTAATCGTATTCCGGGTTCCAGCTCTCTGAAATGGATCAGATCGTTTACCCTTGCCAGTTCCAGGTAGAGTTCTGGATCTCCATAGATCTTGCCCGCAATCGCTTGCAGTGAATCACCTTCTTTCACCAGGTGATAGTGTGTCATATCCGGGGAACTTTTCCGGTCTTCAGCAGCCTGCTCTTCCAGTGACGTGTGTTCACGAAATCCACAGTTTACGGTTGATCGAATCGGATTTCCATCGAGATTGAATAACCTGTGAGTTACCGTAGCTGTTTCCAGCAAGCCCCGAAATTCAAAATCACCCCATCGCACTTTCAGAAAATTGGGCTGGTGGGTTTCACCGGAACGGCGATAAATAATGTCGAGGAACCGGCCGATTTCTTTATCGGTCCGCCCATCACTTTTCACCCTGTCAGCAACATTGGAACTACCGGAAAGTGATGCCCCGGTTGCATCAAATAGAAATTCGAATGAGATTGTCTGGGGTTCAGTATGAGTAAACACCAGGGTTCCGGTGTTACCCTGGTTATTTTGTTTTGCATAGTTATTCTTAAACTCCCTGCTGTAAGAATTGGGATTATACATCATTTCAAAGACTTCAATCTCTTCCTCATCACTATACCTCTCATTCGGAAATGCAGCGATGGTCAGTTTTGACAAGCCTTCAAGTTCTTCAAATTCACTCATTGGCAGAATCCGGATTTATCGTTCATTTCTGTTTTCACGAAGCAGTTCAAGCACCTGGTGAACGGTTTCCTCAAGGGATTGATCTGCAGATTGCTGAGCACCGGCAGAACCAGATTGTCCTTCTTCATTTTGACCCGACTGATCTACTACAGCCTTGATAACCAATTCCCTGATTTCTATCGGCATTACTTTGTTGATTTAG
>SLKH01000140.1 GCA_007134665.1 Balneolaceae bacterium | reverse complement strand
AGCATCTGGTGTGCCATGGATGAAAGCTGAATCAGTTGTTGCTGTGGAATTTGAGCTCCGGAAAGCTTGACCATATTTAATGTGGGCTCAAGCAGTTTCTGAGCTTTTTGCGAAAGCTGTTTTTCAAGCTGTCCGGCTTCTTTATTCTCCTTGCTGGTTACTTCTTTACCGCTTGGATCTACCAATTTCATATTATTTAATTTCGATTATTATGTGTTCGTTCTGATTAACAAAGAATTTTGTGATATAAATCCATTTCAGATGAGTATACTGAAATGGTTGATTGATGACTTGATAATCGGAATGTGAGGAGGTTTTTTAATTAAGTTGCTTTTTTACATACTCATTTTCCGGATCCATCTTGAGGGCCTGTTCATAATACGATGCCGCTTTAGCGTCATGCCCGCCTTTTTTCATCAAATCACCCATAAGGATCCAGTTTTCGACATCCCGGGGCTGGTTACGGATTCTGTCAAGTAAATATTCAATTGCCCCTTTACCGTCACCGCTCATCACTTTGTATAACACGAGGTTTCTGTGAGCTGTTGCCAGGTCATCCAGTTTAATCGCTTTTTCCAGGTCTTCAGAAGCTTTTTCAAGTTCACTGCTGTTCAGGTATGCATACCCTCTCAGGTTATAAAGCCGGCCGTTCTCCGGGTCCCGCTCTATGGCTTCATTTAATGAGTCGATGCTCGGTTCCCACTGATTCAGCTTTTGCATGACTTCAGCTTCAAGTGTAAACCCTTCCGATGCATCAGGGTTCATTTTTTGAAGGTCCCTGGCAATATCGAGACTGCGGTCAAGATCCTGTTCGTGAAGTAATTCGTATCCTTTCTTGTGTTTCTCTTCGAAACTCATGTATCAGATTTTTTTTGAGTTATATCTTCTTCTGTAATGTCTTCAAATTCAGCATCTTCAACTTGATCGAGGTAAGAACGTTTTTGTCCACCCTGCTTCTTTTCTGAACGGTTATCAGAATCATTTGGAAATTGTCCGAACCGGACACTGAAAAATGGATTTTGGCGACGTTTTTTATTCGGGCCGGTTATCAAACGGTAAATCATATAGATAACAAGGCCTATAAGGAGCCATCGTATCATTCAATCTGGAATTATGTGAATATGTGTGTTACTGCGAATTGGTTTATCAAATATCTGCTCTTCAATATACGACAGATGATCCGGATTTTTTAAAAAGTCAATCTCTGTAGCATTAATGATAATCAGAGGCGATTTATTGTAGTGGTAGAAAAAATGATTATATGCGTCATTTAATTCCCTAAGATAACCTTCTGTGATGTGTTTTTCATAATCACGTCCGCGCATTTCTATATTTTCTAACAGCCTCTCCACACTGGATTGTAAAAAAATCACCAGATCCGGCCTGGCGGAGATCCCTGTCATAATCTGATAGATAGTATCATAAAGTGCAAGTTCATCATCATCCAGGTTGAGCCGCGCAAAAATACGGTCTTTTTCAAACAGGTAATCCGAGATGATAAAATCATCGAAAAGATCTCTGCTGATCATGTTTTGCTGCTGTTTGAACCTGTTGGCTAAAAAAGCGAGCTGGGTCTGGAATGCATAACGCTGACGATCTTCATAAAATTTTGGTAAAAAAGGATTTTCGTTGAACTGTTCGCGGATAAATCTCGCATTTCGGTGTTCAGCCAACAGCTCGGCAAGAGTCGTCTTACCGGCACCTATTACCCCTTCAATGGCAATAAAATTGAATTGGTTCGCCATACCTACCAGGTTAAATCAGTTTTTCGGATCATGATTTCAGGTGCTTCCTCAATGATCTGTTCAATTCCTTTCCCGCTTGAAAGATCTGACCACGACGGGAAAAGTTCCCTTAATGGTAAAAGTACAAACAGTCTTTGTTGATATTCGGGATGTGGAATAATAAGACTATCAGTCTGAATCACCAAGCTATTGTACGAGATGATATCAAGATCAACAATACGTGGCCCCCATTTTATTGGATTGGCTTCGCGGCCAAGCTGTTGCTCAAAAGTTTTAAGCAGTTCGAGTAATTCGGCGGCCGGTTGGTCAGTAGAAATTACAGCTACCGAATTGTAGAATGGAAATTTGGCAGGCCCAACCGGTTCAGATTCCCAGATTGATGATTTTCGAATGAATGTTGTGGAGAGATGTTCAAGAAATTCAGCAGATTGCCGGATATAGTTTAACTTGTCACCAAGGTTTGATCCGATTGCAATCACTACTTCGGCCATCGCATCCGTATTTCGGCATATTCAACCGGAGAATCCAGGGCAGGGTTAAGTTTCCGGACTACCACCTCCAGTTCACTGATGTCCGGGAATGCATCAAAAATGGATTCGCCGATTTTTTTGCATAGTGTTTCGATAAGATATTGCGACGGGCCGCTTATAATTCTTCTGGCAATTTCCTCAGCCACCCGGTAATCGGGAGTCAGTGCCAGGTCATCTTTCTCACCGGCGGGCTTGAAATTGCCTCTGAAAATAATATCCAGCTCGAATTGATTCCCCTTATCTCTTTCCGACTGATAGACCCCGTGTTTCCCCTGAAGCTTTATCGACTTGAGTGTGAGTGTATCCACGGGTATCAGAGTGTGGCAACCTCTATTTTTTGTTCCAATTCATTCAATATCCTGCTGTACTTTGGGCTTGTTGAAAGCCTTTCTTCGACCGTGGATATGGCATGGATCACCGTGGAGTGATCCCTGCCGCCAAAGTGAAGCCCGATTGTTTTCAAACTCGATTTGGTGAATTTTTTTGACAGGAACATTGCAATCTGCCTTGCTTCAACAATTTCCTGTTTACGAGTTTTTTCCCTCACTTTATTGGGTTCAATCCCGAAATATTCACAAACATAGTTCTGTATTGACTCAATCGAGATCTGGGCATTTGAGTTCCGGACCATGTCCTTGAGAACATTCTTTGCCATCAGCAAATCAATTTCATCCACATGTTTCAGCGATGCTGTAGCAAGAAGCTTTATAATTGCCCCTTCCAGGTCTCTGATATTCGATTTGAAATTATGGGCAATAAACTCAATGATATCCGGATCAAGAGTGATTCCGTTGTCATTGGCTTTTCGTTCAAGAATGGCGTAACGGGTTTCATATTCCGGTATCTGCAGGTCAGCACTTAATCCCCATCCAAATCGTGAAATCATACGTTCTTCAATGTCAGGGATGTCTTTTGGGGCGCGGTCGCTGCTTAAAATGATTTGTTTCCCATCCTGGTGCAGTGAATTGAAGATATGGAAGAATTCTTCCTGGGTTTTTTCCTTACCGCTGAAAAACTGGATGTCATCGACAATCAAGACATCGATATTGCGGTAAAACATGGAAAATTCACTTGCCCTGTTGTTGCGAATAGCCTGTACAAATTCATTGGTAAATGTTTCTGAAGAGACATAGAGAACCGACATCTCTTCAGCAAAATCCTGTTTAATCTTGTTCCCGATGCTTTGAACAAGATGAGTTTTTCCAAGTCCTGTGGTGCCATATATAAAGAAGGGGTTGAATGAATTCTTTCCCGGATTTTCAGCAATGGCCATCGCTGCTGAACGTGCAAGCCGGTTACAATCACCCTCTATAAACCGCTCAAAAACATAACTGTTATTTAAATTAGAGTCGATTTTGGTCTTTCTGATGCCCGGTATGATAAATGGATTTTCAATCCTGCCCGGATTGTAATCACTGTAGGCATTCATCTCCTGCGGCTTATTTGGAGGCATAGGCCGCTGCGGAAGGCGTACAGATCTGTTTTCTTCCAGTTTATCAGATTTTTCAACCAGAATGGAATATTCAAGTTTCCCGTTTCCCCCAAGCACTTTGGCAATGGTAGAGCGCAGCATCTTATAATAGTGCTCTTCAAGCCATTCATACCAGAATTGACTGGGTACCTGTATTGTCAGGGTTTCATCTTCAAGTCTTACTGGTTTTATTGGCTCAAACCAGGATTTAAATTTTTGGTAACTTATATTATCCTGGATGATTTCCAGACATTCTTCCCAGGCAGATTCGGCACTCAACGTTTCCAACAGTCAATTACCTCCAATACGCTTGTATACGTGTTCCATTCACCTTAGTTATCCACACACAGATTAGTAGTTCCTCGATATTTCACGAGTGAAAATGAGAATTTCTTATTCATATGTCAAACAGATATTAGGTGTTCTTGTAAAAGTTATCCACATCGGTATAAACAGTATAATCCAATGCAGCCCAGTCTTTTAAGGTTTAATTAAATATGTTAGCCATTTTCGCTTGACAGCCCGATTTATAGCCGTAACAGTGATTTTATGCCAGACTACATGATATCCCGGGCACTTCAAAAACTTTTGCACAAGTTATCCACATTTATTCATATGCGCATAGAATTTATGTAAAACAACTCTAATTGATCCTGAAAAGCTATTGGACCAAAACAGGTTAACTGTTTTTTACGGCCCTGATGAAGCGTTCATTATTGTCGTAATCATTCAGGATATCGACAGTTGAGAACCGGTTTTTCATATCCTTAGCAATCCGGCCGGTTAACTTGTCATTGCACTCCAGGTAAAGAGTTCCGGTTTCCTTTAGATTCTGAAAAGAAAATTCATTGATAATCTCATAAACCCGAAGGGGGTT
>SLKH01000138.1 GCA_007134665.1 Balneolaceae bacterium | reverse complement strand
GTCCACCGTCTTCCGTCAATCATAAACACCGGCCATATTCATTTCCCGTGCCAGGAGAATCCCATTATCAAAATTTCGCAGGCCCATTACGGAAATATTGATTCCCATAGGAAATGGCACAGGTAACTGGCTGTTGAAATCCAGCATTTTTTCCCAGATCCGGAGCAGAACTTCTGCAGACATTAAAGCAGGGTTATCATGTTCAAGAATAAACCTCTCTGTTTTTTCAGGGATGTGTACGCCCAGCCAGCGCAAAAAATTAACATCAGTCTGACATGATATCGGGGAGAAACTCCAGAATAGAACCGGGGGCTCTTCCTCTTCTTCAAGCAGCAATTCAGACAAATCATTCATCAGGGAAATCGGTGATTTCGCTTCAAAAACAATCTGTGAAGTAAAAAAGTCAGCACCTGATTGTATTTTATGAACCATCCGTTCGGGTTCATCATAATCTTCTCGGCGCCGGGTGGGAATACAGATGTTACCCACATTATAATTGGTGGATTTGGTTTTACCGCCGTTGTATAGCAGCCGGCCCTGATTTAAATAACGTGTTACCATTTTATTTCCCGTAACCACGGAAGGCCCGTTATATTTAACTTTAGATGATTCTCCGCCAACCAGGATGAGGTTGGGGATCCCATACTCCTCGTATGTTTCAATCATCCATTTTTCCTGTTCTTTATGCTGCTTTTTGACAATGACCCGGTTAATTACAAAATCTGTATCAAATCTATTGGACAGTTTCCGGGCATAGATTCTGGGACTCACTCTCTCTTTGTATGGGCTCAACCGCTTTCCCTTCTTCCCCTTCCGGGTTTCATTCTGAATTTCAGGGATATTAAGAGCGTCCACCTCAATAGTATTAAAAAGAGATTCAAGAAGCTTGGTGTGTTGCATCAACCGTTTTTCTTTTTTCCCTTTTTCGGGGGGTACAATTTCGAATAGTAATGGAAACCGGTCATTAAAAGATGATAGATTATGAATTGAGTTTAACAACATAATTCTAACAAGCTTTTAGAAGTCTAAAATTTTTATCCAAATTTTGAATTGTATTGCTCATTTGAAGAAGATTTCCCTGTATTTTCAAGATTGAATCCTGATTCCGTATAGAACAGTGTCAGGTTTCTCAAAAATTGCTATTCTTTTCTAAAATGGAGTATTCCCCAGCTTAGATATCCCTTTGTTGCACCATTAATCCAGTGTTTCAGGCCTTTTTTCATATTTTGGCTGTATTCTCCGCTAATCTGATCTTTAAGCTCATGCTGCCGTTTATTCGTTTCATTTAATACAGCTGAGTAATGTTTTTTCAGGTGTTCAGTCAGCTCATCAAAATAAATTTCTCTTAATCCGAACTCCGCAGCAGCTTCCCTGTAAAATGCAGGAGTAGCCATACTTTCAAGATGGATTCGGTTAAGAATTGGTTGCAGGACTCCCTCCGGACAATCATCGGACTGCATCGGGTCGGTAAAAATAAAATCACCTCCGGGTTTCAGCACTCGTGTGGCTTCCCTGACCACCTGTTTCCTGGCAGGACTGTGTAAAAAAGCATCCTGGGACCAGACAATATCAAATGATTCATCATCGTACTCCAAATCTTCAAAATTACCATCCACGACTTCAATTGAGTTCCCGAGCTGCTGTTCGCGATTCAGGGCCCGGGCACGCTCATTTTCCACTTCGCTGAGGTTAACAGCCACCACCTCACAGTTGTATTTTTTTGCAAGGAACCGGGCCGATCCCCCGTAGCCTGATCCCATGTCTATTACCCTGGAAGCTGAATCAAGTGAATCCAGGTGATTCGCCATTCTCATCTGTGTGCGTCGGCTTGCCTCCAGTATACTGTCAGTGTCGGAATAATAAAGTCCGATATGTATATCCTCACCGCCCCAGATGGTCGAATAAAAAGTGTCGGCATCCTTGCTGTTGTAGTATTCCCGGGCAATTTCAACAGCTTCATGATTCATTGTATCCATAAAATAACAGTCCCTGATTTGGAAGATTTACATTTACAGTTCAGTTTTCCTGTTTCCGGTATTCTTTCTCTGCTACATGTATAAAAAAGTCGGGTTCTTCCCGGCGATAGGTTTCCTGGAAGTCACCATAGGTGAAGATGTTTTGAAATCCCACCTCTTTCATCAGGTTCCGGGTATAATCGCGGCGCAGCGGAAACATATTCAGGTAAAAGATCGATCCGTCTTTATTGAACCTGTAACGAAAGCGGGCGAGCCCCTTATCCGTATGTTCAGGTTTTACCTCAACATCTTCGCCGCAATAATAGAATTTATGTTTACTTGAATATCCGGAATCAAGAATGGCATCGTAGTTGCGCTGATCCAGAATGAGCAATCCGTCGTGGTTGAGAGCTGAGTAAAATTCTGCAAGTGCCTTGCGGCGGTCATTTTCTGAAAAGAGGTGTGTAAAGGAATTTCCAAGACAGATTACGGCATCAAACTTTTCATGAACATCCTGGCTGAGCCATCTCCAGTCAACCTGAACCGTACGGAGCATTTGGTTCTGGTTTTTGGCATTTTCAAAGGCTCTGTAAAGCATTTCAGGACTGCCATCGGCGCTTACCACATCAAAACCGGCTTCAAGCAATCTTACGGAATGATAACCTGTTCCTGTTGCAACATCCAGAACTCTCTGGGCTCCATGTTCCTTGAGAATATCAATGAAAAAAGTACCTTCGCCTTCAGCTCTTTTTTCCCAGTTTATCAGGTCATCCCACTTTTGTACAAACTGCTGGATATACTCTTCCTGGTAATGGTCGCTTTTTCGGATGGTAATGGGATCATCACCATAATTTTGTTTTTTATAGCTCATAACATGACGTTTTAAAGATTACGTACTGTTATTTACAGTCAGAAAGGGAGAGAGGCTGCCTGGATATGCGTACGAAACAATTAAACTGAGTTGTTTCTACTTTCCACTTAGCATGCATCCTCTCAAAGTGAAACCAAATTCACTTTTTGACTTGCTGTAATTGAATTGGAAACGCTATAAACCTATGTATAAAAGAGTTTAAATTCAAAAAAACTCATGACTTATAACTGATGGTTTATTAAAGATCTAAAACTTTAACCATATTCTTGGTTCTAAACACCCCATTAGGGCTATACCCAGGTTTATAAAGGCTGAGTTGCAAATATCCACTTGTTAAAATGTAGAATCATTTTCTTCCGTAATATTCAATCTTACTTGCAGATGCCTGAATATGATATATGAACGTCAGAAATTTCAAAAACAGGATTTACAATGAGCTTGCATCTATTGTTAAAGCGCTGGCCAATCCACATCGGCTGGAAATCATTGAATTATTGGCTCAAGGGCCGAGCCCGGTTCAAACCATTGCCGGGAACACCGGTCTCAGTATTGCGAATACATCTCAACATTTGCAGACATTAAAATCTGCACGGCTTGTGGAAGTGGAAAAAAGAGGCAGGTATAGTTTCTATTCTCTACAAAACTCAGGTGTTTTCGAGCTCTGGAAATCCCTGAGAGATCTTGGATTTGCTCAGAATGCACAAATCGATAAACTCCTTCGGGATTTTCGAAAATCCCGTCATAACCTGGAGTCTGTCAATTCAGAAGAACTTCTTGAACGGATTGAACAGGGAGAAGCACTTGTACTGGATGTAAGGCCTCGTGAAGAATATGAAGCCGGACATATCGTCTCTGCACTTTCCATTCCGCAAAATGAATTGGTTGATAATCTTAAATCCCTTCCGAAAAACAAGGAGATCATTGCTTATTGTCGTGGTCCGCTTTGTGCAATGGCCGATGATGCGATAAAACTGTTAAATGAACATGGATACCGGGCTACCAGGCTAGAAGCCGGATATCCGGAATGGAAAATCAAAGGATTACCAACTGTTCAAGGATAAACATTAATATGAAATGGTTTAATAGATGAATAACAATGAATGTAAGTAAGCCCGGTTTAAAAGATAATTGGGTACAATTCTCACTTCTGGTATTGATTAATGCCTTTGTCGGTGGAATGGTCGGCATGGAGCGTACCATTCTGCCGGAAATTGCCGAAACGGATTTTGGCGTCGCAGCGAGATCGGCAATCTTCTCTTTTATCGTAGTTTTCGGGATAACCAAAGCGGTATCCAACTATTTTGCCGGACGCTTTGCCCAGCAATTTGGAAGAAAGAAAATGCTGGTGGTTGGCTGGCTTTTCGGCCTGCCTGTTCCTTTTATGTTGATGTATGCCCCGGACTGGAACTGGATTATTGCTGCCAATTTTTTCCTGGGGATCAACCAGGGGCTTGCATGGTCGGCCAATGTAATCATGAAAATTGATCTTGCCGGCAAGAAGGACCGGGGTATGGCAATGGGTTTGAACGAGTTTGCCGGATATGTGGCAGTTGCGATTGTGGCATTTTTGACCGGCTGGATTGCAGCAGAATATGGCTTAAGGCCCTATCCGTTTTACCTGGGAATTGGCCTTGCAGTGTTTGGCTTGTTGATGTCGATCTTTCTGGTTCGAGATACGGCCCCGTTTGTAGAGTATGAGTCAAATAACTCAAGCGAAAAGCGCAGCAAGAAAAATCTGTTTAAAGAGGTGAGTGTCGGCGACCGAAACCTGCAATCGGTATCGCAGGCCGGAATGATGACCAATTTTAAAG
>SLKH01000251.1 GCA_007134665.1 Balneolaceae bacterium | reverse complement strand
TCCGCTTCTTCATTCACTTTATTTTGAAATTTTCTGAGAAATGGAAGGCGAAAAACATATTTCACCAGTTTTTTTATGGAAGCAGGGTTAACCAATAATCCATAAGCAAGCAATCCGCCATATAGCAACAGGCCAACGTAGATTAATATCATTGTTGCAGCACCCACAAACCCGATTTCCGGCGGAATCACTTCAAACCAAACACCTGTAACCAGCAGAATCGGTACAGCCATTGCATACCAGAATTGATCCAGTAATACACCATAGAGAACGATAGCTGTGGATTTTCCAAGCTGCATTCCTTCTCTTGACATCGTGTAGGTAGCTACCGGAGCCCCGCCAATCGTTGACGGGGTTACAGCAGAAGCAAAATCCCAGGTCAGTGCTACTCGGACAGATCCCATCCAGGTTAATTCACCTTCAGCCAAAAATTTTATTTTTGCTGCAATCAACCAGACTCTGAGCAGGGTAACACCGAAAGCAATAACCAGTCCCGGCATCCTTTTCAGTCGCAGATGTTCCAGCACACCCGGGGAGTAGGTCATATATATAACAATTGCCATACCAAGCATACTCAATCCAAGTGAGATCAGAATATACTTTGTAGATATCAGCGAATTGTTGTTTGTATGTATTTCACTATGGCTCATGAAAAAACGGCCCGGAACAAAACTTTATAAGGATCTTGACAGAATAAAGTAATGCACCCAATCCTTTGTCCAAAAAAAAAGCCATCCCGTCAATTTCGGGATGGCTATCAAAGTTATGAAAAATCAGGCTAAATCGATGCTTTCATCCAAATATACATCCTGTATGAAATTCAGGAGTTTTACTCCCTCATCTCGTGGACGCTGAAATGCTTTTCGGCCACTGATCAAGCCCATACCACCGGCTCTTTTGTTGATAACAGCCGTTTTTACAGCCTGGGCGAAATCATCATCTCCGGATGCTCCGCCTGAATTAATCAGCCCGGCACGGCCCATGTAATCATTTGCTACCTGGTAGCGGGTCAAATCAATAGGATGGTCACTGGTTAATTCTGTGTAGATTCGCTCGTCAAGTTTACCATAAGATGAATCACCAGTATTCAGTGCTTTATATCCGCCATTATTGGTAGGCAGCTTTTGCTTAACGATATCAGCACCAAGAGTGACGCCAAGGTGATTTGCCTGGCCAGTCAGGTCTGCTGATGAGTGATAATCAACTCCGTTTACTTTGAATGCAGAATTTCGGGTATAGCACCAGAGTATGGTAGCCATTCCGAGTTCATGTGCATAGGCAAAAGCCCGGGACACTTCCTGGATCTGGCGGTTGGATTCTTCAGATCCGAAATAAATGGTTGCTCCAACCGCAACAGCCCCTGCATCAAATGCCTGGTCAATCGTCCCAAACATGATCTGATCGTAAGTGTTCGGAAAACTCAGCAGCTCATTGTGATTGATCTTAACGATAAAAGGTATTTTGTGAGCAAATTTTCTTGAAACAGCTCTCAGAACACCAAACGTAGAAGCTACTGCATTACATCCCCCTTCAATAGCAAGCTCAACAATGTTTTTAGGGTCAAAATAATCAGGGTTTTTTGCAAATGAAGCTCCTGCACTGTGTTCAATGCCCTGATCAACAGGCAGTATTGACAGGTAGCCGGTTCCGGCAAGCCGGCCATGATCTAACAGTGCCTGTAGATTTCTCAAAACCCGCGGACTGCGGTCTGAGTCATACCAGGTTTGTTCGATATAATCCGGGCCCGGTGCATAAATAGCATCTTTAGGTATCGTTTTACATTCGTGTTCAAGTAAGTTGGAAGCATCCTCTCCCAACAGTTCTTCAATGCTTTTCGTGGCAAGTGCCATTCAATTCTCCACTTTAGTTAAAAATATCTATTCGCTCTATATCAATAATATATGATACAGTCTTTAAATATAATTGTTACAGAGGGAAATGGCTAAACTTTGGAACCGCTTTCTTTTTAGAATTTTGACTTCTTAAAAAGACAATATATTAATCGCACTCAGATTTAAGATGATATTCATCAAAAAACCAACACCTTGAATTACAAACTGTAATTATTAACTTACATCCGTTTTAATTTAAGAAGCTGATTGAATGAGCGATTTAAGGCGGGAACTCGGTTTTTGGGACGCACTTACCATCGGGGCAGGTACAATGATTGGTGCCGGTATTTTCCTGCTGGCCGGAGTTGCACTTGAGATGTCCGGCCCTGCTGCCATCTTCGCATATCTTATTTCCGGGGTTGTTTGTGTCATTACAGCCTCAAGTGCTGCGGAACTTGCAACTGGTATGCCAACATCCGGCGGAGACTATTTCTTTGTATCACGATCTCTTGGCCCGGCTCTCGGGGCGATTTCCGGGGTGGGCATCTGGTTAAGCCTAACCTTTGCTATTGCATTTTACCTCTATGGTATGGGTGAATACCTGACACAAATCTTACCTGTAACAGCTTTTTGGGGTGCTTTTATCGGAGGAGTTCTTCTGACCATTCTCAATGTTATCGGAGCAAAAGAATCAGGCCGCACACAGGTTGTGATTGTTTTTGCATTATTTGCAATTCTGGGTGGTTTCAGCTTTTTGGGTGTCTTTTATATTGATACACAAAACTTCACACCATTTCTGCCATTTGGAACAGATCCAATACTTGGTACAACTGCCCTTGTATTTGTCTCATTCCTGGGATTTGTAAAAATAGCTGCTGTTGCGGAAGAGATAAAAAATCCTTCAAAAAATCTGCCGCGGGCACTGATCGGTTCTGTGATACTTGTAACGGTTCTTTACATGATTATCCTGTTGGTCCTTAGCGGAATGTTTACCCAGGCAACCATTGGTTTGGAGCGAGACCCTCTGACAGCCGCTGCCAGAAATATGCTTGGAAATCCTGGTGTGGTAGCCATTATACTGGCCGGTCTTCTTGCCACGATTTCATCTGCCAATGCAAGTATACTTTCATCTTCAAGAATAAATCTTGCAATGGCCAGAGACCGCCTGATCCCCAAATGGCTCAGTGCGATTCATAAAAAACTACTTACCCCTTACAGAGCCATAATACTTACAGGTATTCTTGCTCTTACTTTTCTACTGCTCGACAGCCTGGAAGACCTCGCCAAAGTTGCCAGTGTTTTACAACTTTATAGTTATGCGGCACTCAATATCGGTTGTGTAGTTTTGCGTGCATCGAATCCGGATTGGTACAAGCCTACATATCGAACTCCCGGCACACCCTGGCTTCAACTCTTTGCAGCCCTTGGATGTATAACGATCATAATTTACTCGGGAACATTTGCACAGGTTGCAGTCATTATCCTGATCGTCGGAAGTTTGTCATGGTATTTTGTATGGGGCCGGTCAAGAGTATCCATTACACACGCCCTGCCGGAATTCAGGGAGAGGTGGGGTGTGCATGGTTTGAAAATATTCAGATTGCCGATTGAGCACCACCCTTCTGAAGAGATGGAAGAGTGGCTCCCTTCAATTCGTACCCTGAACTCTAAAGAACCCAGGCATATAATAACGGCTCTTGCAAAGCCGGAACATGAAGCCAATCTATTGAGGTTAGCACAACTCATTGCTACAGGTGAAACAGAAGGAGGTAAAGTAACAGGACTCAATATTGTAAAAGTACCTTATCAAACTCCGCTTGCAACGATTCGTGAACAGTTATCTGAAAAAGAAACTGTTGAACAAAATATTAAAAGACTGAGTGAAAAAATTAAGTTCGAGGATTCGGAAACCACAAAAGACAGATTACAAATATTAAACAAGACCCGATTTGAGGCCGTTTCGGAAGCCGCATATAATGTATTTAACGGACTGATTGATGAAACTGAAAACCGCAAAGCGGATATGATCCTGATGGGATGGCAGGGTGGGTTCAGTTTAGGCCGGATCTACCACTCCCCGGTACAACAGATCATCAAAAAAATAAAGGCGGATGTTGGTATCCTGAAAAACAGGGGGCTTAAAGATATCAACTCAATACTCTTACCCTGGGGCGGTGGTTTACATGCACGCCTGGGACTGGAAATTGCAGTACGTATTGCCCGATCTATGAATGCAAAACTTAGGATACTGAGACTGGTAAAAGAGGGCACAGATATCGTATCTGAAGAAAATGAATTAAGAAAGATCATCAGCCCGCTTACTGTGAATTCTGAATATGTCAACATAAAAGTTAACTTTTCAGAAGATGTCACCAAGGGAATCATTGAAGAACTCGAAGATCATTCACACGATCTCGTCATTATCGGTGCATCTCGTGAATGGGGAATTCGAAATGTGCTTTTTGGAACTATTCCTGATGTTATTGCGGACAGGGCACCCTGCTCTGTGTTAATGATCAGGCGTTATGTTACGGAAGATTGGAAATTAAAAGCGAGTGAAGGGCTCAAGCGGGTTAAAGAACAATTTGGAATGACTACATCACCTGACTCAAATAATAGCCTGGGTTAACCCCCGACCCCGACAATACTGTGCGGGACAGGCATTAAACAGTCAGGGTTTTTAATTTTAAATGATACTCAAAAACTTATGTGTTATCCCGACAAACGTGTCAAGGATTTTTAAAGATTGTTTAATTTTAGTGTAGGCTTTTTAACTGGGAAATCATATCGATCTTCATCATTGAGGTAGAATATGCCGTCAGGCATAAC
>SLKH01000331.1 GCA_007134665.1 Balneolaceae bacterium | reverse complement strand
TAATTCAGCATTCCATTGTGAGGGGTGTTCTCTAATTCAAGCTCGAAACCCTGACCCCCCGGTTTTAGTATTGGCCCCTTACATCAAATCAAACAACCGTGGCAGAACCAGGCTCAGGTCTTCCCAGAAGGTAACCAGCATGAGTGTAGCCAGCATGGCAATGAACAGCGGCAAAAGTGGTTTGATTACTTTCTCGATGGTGGTGCCGGCAACACTGACCCCCACAAACAGCAGTGTTCCAACCGGTGGAGTACAGATTCCAATACACAGGTTCATGATCATAATAATACCGAAGTGAACCGGATCAATTCCAAGCTCAACCACGACCGGCAAAAAGATCGGTGTAAAAATCAATACAGCCGGTGTAATGTCCATGAACATGCCCACGAACAGAAGAATCAGATTGATAATCAACAGGATTACAATTTTGTTATCACTCAATGATAGCATTGCCTCACTGATTGACTGAGGGATGTGTCCATACGACATTACCCACGACATACTGATCGATGTTGCAATCAGAAGCATTACGATTGAGGTCGTCTGGACTGCTCCCATCAAGACATCCGGCAGATCCTTTACATTAATTTCCTTGTATATAAATGCCAGTCCGAGCGTATAGACTACGGCGATTGCTGCCGCTTCCGTTGCCGTAAAAATACCGATGACGATTCCTCCGATTACGATGACAAGCAGCAAGAGGCTTGGCACAGCTTGTGTAAATGACTTTCCAAGAGATTTCAGAGAGCTGCGCTCCCCAACCGGGAACTTTTTTCGAATCGCCCAGACCATAGCTACACCCATCAAAATCAACCCGGTAAGGATTCCCGGAATATAACCAGCAATAAACAGTGCAGCGATTGAGGTTCCCCCGCTGGCCAGTGAATAGACTATCAATATGTTGGATGGTGGGATGATCAGACCCATTGTAGAAGAAGAAATGTTGATGGCTGCTCCGAACTCTTTGCTATAGCCTTCCTTTTCCATTCGTGGGCCCAGGATACTGCCAATGGCCGAAGCTGCAGCTACCGAGGATCCGGCAATCGCACCGAACAGCATGGCTGCAACTACGTTGATGTGAGCCAGCCCGCCCGGCAGCGAACCGATGATATCTTTTGCAAAGTTGATCAGCCGGGTGGCAATACCGCCCTTATTCATCAGCTGCCCTGCAAGAATAAAGAACGGAATGGCCAACAATGTAAAGCTATCCAGGCTGGTCAAAACCTGCTGCGACATAGTTGTCAGGGCAGTCATGGTTTCCAGGCTGAAGAGGATGGTGAGAACACTGGCAATACCCAGTGTCCAGGCAACTGGTACGCCAATAGCCAGCAGGATCAGAAAACTTAGTACAAGTATCAGTATTTCAAGTAATCCCATAAGTTGTATGTATTAAATCGATCCGGTGAACTCTTCCTGGTCGAACTGATGTTCGCCTTCAACCTCTTCAGGGTCTGAGCGCAGGAGGTCCATAATGTCAGTTAGTTTATAGTATATGATCAGTATACCACTGATCGGCCCTATGGCATAAACAAAAGCCATGGGAATCTGAAGTGTAGGTGTTAATTGCAGGTAAGTGTAGGTGATCCAAACGAGCATTCCTCCGCCAATGACAAAAACTGATCCAACAAAAGCGATAATTATTAAATTAATCAAAATGTTCAGTTTCTTTCGATTAGGTGGGTTCAGGCGCGTCGGAAGCACATTGATCGCTATATGCTGGTTTTTTCCCGAATAATAGGCAGCACCGAGAAGGCTTACCCATATGAGCAGAAATCGGGCAAGTTCATCGGTAAACGTGCTGGGGGCATTGAGGATGTAGCGGGAGAATACCTGCCAGACAACCACGATAACCAGCAGTCCCATCAGGAAAACAAGCGCATAGCGGGTTACTGCATCAATAATTTTTCGCACGGTCAGTTAGATTCGTTGAAGTTGGTTGTTGAATTATTGAACTTGCTGAATGCGTTCCACCCAGCTGTAAAGCTCAGGGTTATTAGCCCTGACATCATCGTATATGTGCTGAACTCTTTGCCGGAAAGGTTCTTTGTCAGGATAAATGACCTCCACACCTGCTTCACTGACAACGCGAAGCGATTCTTCTTCCGATTCACGCCACAATTCACGCTGGTAGTCAACGGAATCATCAACAGCACGCTGCAGCCAATCTTTTTGCTGGTCGGTCAGGCTGTTCCATAACCTGGTTCCTATAACAAGCACATCCGGCACGGCCGTGTGTTCATTCAGGATATAATAGTTGGTTACTTCATAGTGTCGTGAAGAGTAAAAACTCGGCGGATTGTTTTCAGCTCCGTCAACAATTCCACCCTGAAAAGCTGTATAGAGTTCACCATAAGCAAGCGGCGTAGCTGAACCACCGTAAGCCCGGATAAGATTCATTGCCATGATACTGGGTTGTACTCTTATTTTCATCCCGGCGAGGTCGTCCGGTGTATTGATTGGCCGGTCAACAGAATAGAAACTTCTCATTCCGGCGTCATAGTATGCAATACCCCTCAATTGATAACGCTCACCTTCCATCAGAAGCTGCTCGCCAACTTCACCCCATAAGACATTCTCAAAATGTTCATCATCACGAAAGAGGTAAGGTAGGCTTAAGGCCTGGAAAGCCGGGACGATATTCTCAAGTACAGCCCCCGATATTTTTGTGATACCGATGGTACCGATCTGAACCAGTTCAAGCAGCTCCCGTTCACCTCCGAGCTGGCCGGTGGGATAGATTTCAATTCTCATTTGCCCATCCGAATACTCTTCAACAAGTTCAGCCATTCGTTCCATGCCGATTGTCACGGGATGAGTAAGATGCATTGCATGTGCGAGTGTAATGGTTTTCACACCGTCATCTGAGTCGGAACTCTGGCAGCCCGGAAAAATCAGAAGAGAAAGCAGTATAAACGAAAGAAACCCCTTAAAGCGCATATCGATGCTGCTCATAATCAAATAAGATTATTTGTGGTTAGAGAAACAATTGCAGTGTAAAAAATTTTGAAAATTATAAGAATTTCGTTCAATTTATTAAAAATGACTTTACCGGTAAAGTTTTATTTTTTGTAAATTCAGATCAACCTGAGAACCTGGAAAATTCACAAGAAAATGTGTTGCCCATCCAGCCTGTTTTTTAAAATGGAGTGGTGATACTAAAAAATCAAATAGAAATGGACCAAATAAATTTTGAAATAGAAAAGCCGACGATGGATCATGTGCATGAACTGATCGACGCACTGGATGGAGTATCTCTGTATGAAAAATCAGTACACGAATATGAGGGTTCACTCTTTTTTATGATCAGAAATGGATTAAAAAAACAATTGGTGATTGAGCCTGCAAAATCCAATAGTGAGATAAGCCGGTTCGATGGAGAGCTGACTGCTATTGGAGGAAAAGAGTTAATGGTATGTGAACTTTCTCACCGTAATGCCGAAGCAGTCAGGTCAATCTTTTCTTTTGCCAATCCTGTATTGCTGGGTAAGCAGGATTCCTATGGCTTTGGAGACAGGCTCGGAAATGCAGGGCCGGCTCACCTTCGATCTGTTCGAAATACGGGCTTCAAGCCGATACTCGCTCAGCAATCTATCCGCGAGCTGGAAAGAACAAAGCGTACCGCTGAGGAAGTGATGGATGCTGCAACCTGGTCGGTCTTTCAGGAGGGGTATCACGAAGGGTTTGGATCGGATGGTGATCATCTGAAAACATTCGAAGATATAGACCGCATGGTGGGAGCCGGTTATACAATGCTGACGATTGATCCCAGTGAATTTGTTGAGAATGGTGTAAAAGAGATGTCGGATCAGGAGCTGAATTCGGCTTATCGTGATTTGCCCTGGAATGAGATTGACGACGAGCCTGAAACGCTCATGAATCGAATGATGACATTGAATGTCGAACTGCGTAACGGGTATATCCTGAGCCCGGACAAACAGGAAACCCTCCAGGGAATGGTAAAATATGGCCGCGTGATCACACACACCAGGAAATTGGCTGAATACGTGAAGGAAACATATCCAGGCCACCCTGTTGAGCTGGAACTTTCTGTTGATGAGACTGATGAGCCCACGACATTATTTGAACATTACCTGGTTGCGTCTGAATTGGACCGGCTGGGAGTAGATATCGTGAGCCTTGCACCAAGGTTTTGCGGACATTTTGAAAAGGGTATCGATTTTAAAGGTGATCTTGAGCAATTCCGTGATGAATATATTCAGCATCTTGCGATTGCTGAGAAATTTGGCGGCTACAAGCTCAGTATTCATTCCGGAAGTGACAAATTCTCAGTTTACCATGTGATAGGTTCTCTAAATGCCGGCACTGTGCATGTCAAAACAGCCGGAACCAGTTACCTTGAAGCTATAAGAACGGTTGCTGAAGCAGATCCTGATTTTTTTAAAGAGTTAATGGCCTTTTCTATGAAACGATTTGAAGTGGACAAAAAAACCTATCACATTTCTGCAGACCCGGGCCGGATCCCTGACCTGGATTCAATGAATGCAGAACAATTGGCAGGGTTGCTCGATGATGATGATGCACGACAGGTTCTGCATGTTGCTTATGGATCGGTTCTGTCTGGCGATCTGCCAGAAGCCAAAGGTTATAAAGAGAAACTCATGAAGATTCTTGAGGAAAATGAGGAACTGCACGAGAAGAACCTG
>SLKH01000154.1 GCA_007134665.1 Balneolaceae bacterium | reverse complement strand
GTCTACTGGTCCGATCACTGGTCGTTTTGGCAGCACGGCTATCCGGCCCTGATGGTAACAGATACTCTGGTTTTCCGCGACCCTGAATATCATTCTCCCGGTGATACACCCGATCGTCTTAATTATAAAAACATGGCCCGTATTACAAAAGGTTTGATAGATGTGATTACCGAATTGGGAAATGGATGATATTTATTTAACCCATAAAATTGTTAGACTTTTTTTGCCCTTAGGGTCCGGAAGCACGATCCATGCCAGTATTTGAATGGTTGCGGGGAAACATTGATCGTACCTGACGGCACTTTGGATTTCGAGCGTGCACTTCTTCCACGGTTTGAAACCCGTGGTTACAGCCTTTATCAAATTTTTATCTCCTAATTGACGAAAATCAGGAATATCCAGCCGTTCAATCCTGAAGGTTCCTGTAACTGACAACACGATTTCGGATAATCAGTACAAAGATGACTACACCTGCGCTTAACAATATCCGCCCGGTGAATAAGACCCATTCATTACCCATTGCAAAGGCAGAAAGCAGGATTCCTGAATTTAAGAACACAACCATCCAAATCGCTGCCTTTATATTACCACGGGCCGGGCCTTCCAAAAATCTTGGGAACATCCAGTAAGCCGTACCCAATACAAACTGCAATACCCAGCCAAGCATTGCCACTTCAATATGAATCGGCAACAGTGCCCAGATTCCCGGGTGAAATTGAAATGCTTTATTCAGGAGAAGGATTGCTCCTGAAATCACTGTTATCAGAAAAAAGAGAAATGACAAGCGAATCATCCATATGCTGATTGCAGGCATCTAAGTTACCCTCTGGCTGTTTGCATCCGCGGTTTAACCCTTGGCCAGATCTCAATCAAATACAACACTGCTGCAGTCAGTTGTAAAAGCACAGATAAAACAGTGATCAACTGTATCAGCAGGGTACCTGAATATAGTACCGGAAAAGGTTCAGCAAGGAATCGAAGAATCAATCCGCTATTCAAAGTCCAGAATATCCCCCAGGCTACTGGTGATTCCAGGTTTTTCCTGTCTTTCTTTTTCCTGGGGAACATCCATATCGATACCCCGATAATAACTTGTGTGATCCAACCGAGTGCAATCATATGCCAGTAAACCGGCAGCAGGTTCATGTTGATTGATAAAACGGGAATTGAGTCAATCAGAAACAGAAATATTCCCAATACGAGATATGCCATTCCCGCCTTTATAAACCACCTTGTTACTTTTAGCATCAGTCACCTGTTTTTCTTCCATACATCATACAGGCAGCTCCCCCGCCTGTTTTATAGATACTCCATAATGGGTTCACCTATTCGCTGTATTTCATTACGTGAAGTATCACTGTTATATCAATTTCTCTGCTTTTTTGAATAGTATATTATTCTCCAGGTGAACGTGTTTATGCAGGTCTGATTCAAAACCTTCCAGATTTTGGTAGAGAATCCGGTAAGTCGTGCATGCATCAGCCGGCGGCGTAAATTGGTTACTTAAAACCCGAATTTCAGCCATTAAACTTCCGGCTGCTTCATGGTCATTTTCCATCTCTCTAATCTCTTTTTGCAATTCATTTTGAAGCTCACCAGGAATCTCTTTACCACTTATTCTTTTCTCGTATATCTTCATGATTAAAGGGAATACTCTTTCCTCTTCATCTTTCATATGCTCAATCATCTCTTGAGACAACTCTGTAAATTTATGGTAGATCTTTACATTTTCCGGGTGGTTTGATCCATGTACATTTGCTACTCTTGCTGCATACCCTGCTATCTCTTCAATTTTTGCCATCACAAATTTGTGGTGGGTGTCTATGATATGATTGATCAAAAAGCCAGGTTCCCAGGCCAGATAATTTTCATTACCGTTTGATTGATTCCAGTTGATTGCCTTTAACTCCCCGACTACACGGCCGGTATCTATGTGATTTTTTTCGCATGCATCCCTGAGCTTAATATTTCCACCACAACAAAAATCAAGACCATATTTTTTAAAGACTCCTGCTGAATGATAGTTTTCGGCAACAATTTCACCAACTGTTAAATCTTCCAGGTTTAATTCATTAGTTATTGTATTCATTGTGATTATATGATTTTAAATTTCTAATTCTCAAGGCGAACCCTGCTGATTTCTATATAAATGTAAAAGATGTTTGTGAAGATGATATAAAGATAAAAGAGTATTTTGTCCTTAATAAATTTTTTATTATTCTATACAAGAGGCATTTGAACACTGTCAGTAATTAACAACGCTGATCCGAATCGTTAGTGATAAAGTATTACGCATTCATATTACTTGCATCTTTTGTGGTTGGCATTTCACAACCTGTAGTTCCGATGATCAACTATCATCTGAACCAGGGAAGTATTGCTGATTTCTTCTTCTCAAATCATTCTGAGCATGAAGATCTGAACATTTGCACTATATGTGACTGTGGTGAATCACTACCTTTACCTCAGCTGCTTAACCTGGACTATTATCCTGTTCCGGTATTGAACAGCTCAATACAGACAACTGCTATTCTACCTCACCTGTCCGAACACTATAATTTTATAAATCAGGCCTGGAAATCACCCTTCTCCACGCCTGCCTCCCCTCCCCCCAAACGAAACTGATTCCAAATGTATAAGCCAGAGTAAGAAATAGCACTTTATTTGGTGAATAATTATCTGGCTTATATTTTATAAAAGTTAAATTTACTTTATTTAATAAAAGTGGGAACCGAAAGGGATCTAAGAAATTGACTCACATTGAGTGCTGTTCAATGGTGGAGTTGTATTAAACTATTACAGAAATCCTGTTTACTCGATCAGTGATTTCGTGTAATCATATCTTAATGACTTTTTTAACTCATAACACGGAGTTATTTATGAAACAGAGAAATTATTCAAAAAACTATATTTCTCTTTCTATCCTGGTATTTGTGTTTACTGGATTAATATCCACTACTCTCTTCGAAACGGCCCAGGCATGTCCGGCCTGTAATGCATTGTACAAAAAACAGATCGAAGAGGATTTAAGTGAAACTTTGATCGGTAAAGAATTGATGGCAGCAATGGAAGCTCAAAAAAATCTTCCACTTGATTACGCCGAAGCAACACGACATTTGTTTACGGATGTTGCACAGTTCGATGATCCCGACTTTATTGAAATCATAGAGCGGGACGCCAGTTTATCAATTCCTGCTACCGGTTACGTTGATCAGGATGTGGAACCGGATGTCAGCTATACCATAACACTGGATGAAGGGTTGGCTTATCTTGGCAATGGAGTTGTTTATGATGGTTTTCGCACCAATGGTAAAGTTCCGGGACCTACAATTCGGGTTCAGCAGGGTGATATTGTTGAAATGATTGTAGAGAACCGTGGAAATATTCCACACGGTGCATCCATACATGCTGCCTATACACAGACTTCTAAATATCTCGGTGAAATTCCACCGGGAGAATCGAAGTCGGTCAAATTTCGTGCAACCTATCCTGGTGTTTTTATGTATCACTGTGCACCCGGGGGCCATGCAATACCAATGCACGTTCTCTTCGGGCAGTATGGCATGATGGTTGTTGAACCGAATCAGCAATACAAACTTGAGGAGGAACTCGGGCATGGACCTGATCTCGAACTATTCCTGCTCCAGCATGAATGGTATGCAAGCGGTAAAGATGCTGTTGAAGGAAACGCCAGATATGTAACTTTTAATGGCGAAATCTTTAAATATGTAAAGGATCCGATTACCGCCAAGCCAGGTGATTATGTCAGAATCAACTTTTTGAATGTAGGCCCAAACCTCTTATCCACATTTCATCTGGTTGGAATTATCTGGGATTATGTTTACTGGCAGGGGCATCCCGAAGCTGTTCTACCCGGCGGACAAACCGTAACTGCCGGCCCATCAGATTCATGGGTTATTGAGTTTCGTGTTCCACCAGATGAAGGAGCCTACACCATGCTTTCACACGCAGTAGGATCAACCAGTAAAGGTGCCATTGGGCTGCTTGTTGCTGACAGAAATGCAGACACTCCAAAAACGGTAACAGCTGACGGGCCCGAATACAGTGAAGATGAACTGGCTGAATTACTTGAAGATGCAAACCGGGTAATGTCACCTTTCAGGGCCGGTTCACCTGATATTGATCCGCCTGTAAGTTACGGACCGGATACTGACGAGGTAACCGTTCGGATCATTGGCAACTCATATTATCCAAAAACCATAGATATAACACCAGGAACCACAGTTACCTGGATCAATGAAGATGTGTTCAGTTTCCTTGCAGGTGAATTTTCGGGAATCCACAATGTTGTTACCACTTCCGGCCCTGAAAGTTTTGGTTCACCCATGCTTGCTCATGCTGAAAGCTGGAGCTATACATTTGAAGAAGAAGGAGAATACACATATATCTGTACGCCTCATCCTTATATGGAGGGAGTTGTAAATGTCCGCGAAGTTGAAACGGAGAGGGACATAGCAGGTATCATGTGGCCTATGATTCCCGCACTTCTTGCACTGGTGGTCGCTGTAGCTGCATGGCGAAGAAATGGTAACGGTGAATAATTCTTGAGATATCACATCTGATTTCCGGATCAGATATTCCTATACTGAAGTGCAATCTGTAATATTCATTTATGGGTTGCACTTTTTTATACCCGCCATTTCCCCCATTCGC
>SLKH01000342.1 GCA_007134665.1 Balneolaceae bacterium | reverse complement strand
GATCAATACCAGGTGTACAGGCCACAGATGCTAAACCAGTGGGAAGCTTTTCGGGACAAAGATCATGATGACTGGCAAATCCATTTATGGAAGTTGTTAGTTAACCATTGGACTGAACTGACAGGCAACAGTTTGAAATCTAACCGGGCAGCACTGTTTATGGAACTTGCCCGGAAAGGCATAAAACGTGAGGATTCCAGGCCGCAACCCATTTACCTGTTTAACCCGGGTTTAATTCCTTCCCATTTATCGCAGTTACTTTTATCGACAGGCAGTTTCAGGGACGTCTACCACTTTATGGTGATATCAACTGAATTTTCGGATCATGATACCCGTGATTCGAACCTGCTGAACCATAATTTTGGGATGGAACAAAAGGAGTTGATGAAGCCTGTTAAAAACTATTCGAAAATGAATCGTGATCAGGTAATAATAACAGGATTAAAATCCTATCCTCCGGCAGATAATAATCTTGGTGAAGTGCAGAAGTCAATCATTCAAAACACAACTATTCCGGTTTTTGAGTTTGACGATCAATCAATTCAGATCCGTTCATGCCACAGTCCCCTGAGAGAGGTCGAAGTTCTTCATCAGTATCTGCTGGATAAGTTCTCTGGTGATCAGGGCCTGAAGCCGGATGATATCCTGGTGGTAACTCCAAACCTGGATCAATATACCCCTTTCATAGAGGCTGTTTTTGGTGTTCAGGAGGATGGACTTCCGAAAATCCCCTATCATATTGCTGGCACTTCAGATATTGCAAACCGCGTAAGTACAGCTTTCAGCCATTTGCTCGATTTAATCGAGTCAAGGTTTAAAAAAGATGATATGCTTGAGTTTTTCCATCATACCGCAGTCAGAGATCATTTTCAGTTCACTGAAGCCGACCTTGTAACGATTAAGTATTGGTTTGATGAGAACAGGGTGGCCTGGGGAATTAATGGAGCTCATCGACATGAGTATGATCAACCTGCTGAGGATCGGCAAACCTGGAGTCAGGCCATGAGAAGGGGATGGCTGGGACAACTAATAACAGATAAGCCGGGAACTCTGACAAAAGATCTCTTGCTTTATGCAGGAATCTCGTCAAGTGAAGAAAAAGATCTTTGGGCGAAGGTTCACTTTATATTAACTATTCTGTCTGATATCAGGGCCAATGTGAAAACGAAATTCACACCGGAGGAGTGGTCTGCAGAACTGGAATCTTGGATAAAACAACTTTTCTCGTTTACTCCTGAGTATGAAGTGGAAATTAATCAACTGCTGAGCCGAACTCAGCAGATGATCAGGGACATGAAAACCGGAGGCCTCAAATCACGGATATCCTTTAAGATTTTTAAAAACGGTTTAATTAAAAATGCCGGACAACACAGTGGAGGATCAATTTCGTTTACACAGGGGATGACCTTCAGTTCCATGGTACCTTCCAGAAGTCTGCCATTCCGTTTGATTGCAATACTTGGTTTAAATGATGATCAGTTTCCAAGAAAACAGATTTCCCCCGAGTTTGATTTAATGGCATCCGGCCATCAGGCCGGTGAAAGAGATCGTAAAAATGAAGACAGAAACCTGTTCCTGAAATCGATTCTGGCTGCCGGAGAAATTCATTATTCCAGTTATATAGGCCGAAACCAGGAGGATGATGAAATTCTCCCGCCTTCCCCTGTACTTGATGAGTGGATCCAGTTATTGGCCGGATGTTATCAGGCAAAAGATGAACAGATCATTCAGGCACAAACCCTGAACGGATTCTCTGTTAACCTTTTCATAAAAGGAAATGAAAAATCATTTTCTGAAAGCTACCATCATATTGTCAGGCAACTATATAACTCAATTGATTTAAAAGGTATTCTAATAGATAAATCAATAGAATTGAGTCCTGAAACGGATTACAGATTTATTGGAATTGATGACCTTGAAAAGTTTTACCGGAATCCGGCAGGTACTTTTTTCAACAAGAGAATGAACATCTATCTGAAAAATTTTGAGGAAGATACCGAGGAGTTCGAATTGGATGGACTTGAAACTCATATTCTGTTTCGTCATGTATTTGACTGGCGTTTACAGGGAATGGAGCGAAAGGAAATCACAAAGCTGTTGCTTTCTTCGGGATATCTGCCGGAGGGGTGGCCCGGCAGAAAAAGAGTTACAGGTTCCATAGAACTGGTAGACAAAACCCTTAAAAATCTAAAAGAAAACGGGTTCAGGCCGAAATTGGTGAATCATCAGGTAAATATTGAGCCGGGTAAATTTACGATAAAAGGCGAGATCTCATCATATTCAGAGTCCGGACTGCTTGATATATATCTGTCTGGTGAATCAGGTAAAAAAATGCTCAGAAGCTGGTTCCGGCATTTAATTATGTGTGTTATGCGCAAAGATCCGGACTTCAAATCAAGTATTCTTTTCGGTATTAAGAAAGGAAACCTGGAATGGAAGCAATTCTCAATCATACCGAATGCTGAAGAGTTGTTGATTCAGTTAATTGGATTCTATATCGAGGGTATGCAAAAACCTAAAAACCTCTTTATAAATTCATCTTATCAATACGCATTATATGCAGAAGACGATAAGTATAAAGCAGAAAACCGGGCGAAGAATGAGTGGGGTGGTGACTTTAAAATGTTTCCGGAAAACAGTGATAAGTACCTGGAATTAATTCTTGGAAAAAATGCAGAAGCAGATATGGAAGAAATTTCCTCGATTGCAGAAGTAATCTTTAAACCAATGCTTGAATCTGCAGAGGAAGGTTTATGATCGGAAAAAAACCATTTTCTGTATTTCATTCATCACTGAAACCGAGGATGATAATTGAGGCAAGTGCCGGAACAGGTAAAACTTACAACATTACAGGATTGTTCCTCCGTTTATTGATTAGTGAAGGATTGACGCTTGACAGGATACTTGTTGTCACATTCACCAGAATGGCTACCAAAGAGTTAAAAGAAAGAATTCTCAGGCAGTTGAGGCAAGCGTTATCAGCAATTGAATCTGGAAATACGGGGGAAGATCCTCTAATAGATGAACTGTGTAACGTTATTGACAACACGACTTCTGCAGCCGAACTCATTCGCGGGGCTGTTCGTAATTTTGATGATGCAAATATATATACGATTCATGGATTTTGTCAGCAGATACTTCGGGAAGATACTTTACTATCCGGTGCCCCGGTCGATATGGAAGTGAGTCAGTCTGATGGATTACTTGATGAGGCTGCAGAAGATTTTTGGAGAAATTTCATTGACTCTCACAGCGATTCACGAACCGGCAGATACCTGATAGATAAAATGGAAGAGACAGGATCAAATCCGGCTGAACTGCTGGAGAAAATCAAACCGGCATTAAATTATAGTGCTGATTTATCCGAGGGAGCAGGAAATTTTGCACCTGAACCATTTATTGAAGAGTTGCTGGAAAAGAGAGAGGAAATCTCAAAGTTGTGGCGGGATCAGCGTGTGGAGATCATGGAAGAACTTTCGGGTTCGGATGTAAAAAGGATGACTGAGAAAGCGGTAGCAGGCTTTGCTGTTAAGATGGACCGGTTTCTTTCAGAATCCTGGCCGGCAAAGGACTCCTTTACTCAAATGAAGTATTTTACCAGTTCGTATCATACCGGTAACCTGAAAAAAAACAAAACAACCCTGCCGAATCATATTTTTTTTCAGTTATGCGATGAATATGAAAATCTTGCTGCTGATATACCCCTTGTCAGTACCTGGCTTCTTGAAAAGGCATCTGTTGCGATAAAAAAGTTACGAAATCAAAAAGGGAGGGAGTCATCCGTCTATACATATGACGACTTGTTAAACGCTGTATCAGAGGCACTTGAGAATGAAAATAAAGGCTCTTTGTTGGCAAAAAAATTACGTAATAAATATCCTTTTGCGCTTGTAGATGAATTCCAGGATACGGATCCGGTTCAGTACAGGATTTTCGATCAAATCTATCCAGGAGAGAGTGAGAACTCTTCTTTGATTATGATCGGAGACCCGAAGCAATCTATCTATGCTTTCCGGGGTGCAGATATATATTCTTATATCAGTGCGAGGGATGCAGTACCGGATGCAGCCGTATTCACACTTCAAAAAAATTTCAGAAGTACACCGGGACTGATAAAGGCACTAAATATATTTTTTAATCCTGAACATAAAACGCCATTTCTCTCCGATGAGATCTCCTATCACGAAATTGAAGCAGGAAGGCATTCAGATGATGCTTCCTACATATCTGCTAATCAGGAATCAGTACCCCTGAACATTTATTGTTACAGGCAGCATGATACAAAAGGGCAACTTAAGCCGCTGATATTCATGGAGGCAGCACGACAGGTCAAAGAGCTGATTGAGGAGGGTAGAAATGGATTAAGAAAAATATCAGGCAGTAAACAGGCAAGAAATATTGAGTCGGGTGATATTGCTGTTTTGGTTCATTCACACAGAGATGCAGAGTCTGTTAAGGAATTATTGAAAAGTATTGGTGTGGGGGCAGTTACCTATTCCAGGGAAAAAGTGTTTGACAGTCGTGAAGCAGAACGGATTGAACAGCTTCTGAGCGCTGTACTGAATCCATTGAGCCGGACGGCTGTTCAATCAGCAGTCGTGTCCGGTTTTTTTGGAATATCACTTTCCGCGATGTATGAATACCTGAATAGTGAAAAGGAATACCTGAAACTCTCGGAAAT
>SLKH01000173.1 GCA_007134665.1 Balneolaceae bacterium | reverse complement strand
GGCAGCTTCAATCAGCTTGTCTGCATCAAAAATACCTTTAAAAACCAATAGTAATTGATGATAGCTGTCATTTTCAATGATATTCATTTCACTTTCTGCCAGATCAAGCAAACGCCCTGCCCGCTCGTCATTTCCCGCTCGTCTCTCTGCCATGTAATACCAGTAAAGTACAGCCACAAGCATATCATCATTATTTGTTACATTCAGACAATGCTTGTACGCTTCTATGGCTGATTGATAATCTCCTTTCAGGTAATATGCAAGGCCGAGATGATACCATACATTCGTATGCAGAGTACTTCGGGGCTCATTCTGCGCATTCGGCAAACCATCCGGTTCTGACTCATCGGGAGTATTTCTCATCATTTCGGCCGCAGTTTCCAGATCAGCTATGGCCTGATCCAACATCCTTAGAGTAATGTACCTGTGCCCCCTGTGGCGGTAAAACCTCGGTTCCTCCGGATATTTATAGATTCCTTCGGTGAAGACTCCTGTCGCTTCCCTGAATTCTCCCAGATATGCAAGTCTTCTACCCAACCAGATAATTGCATCACGATCTTCCGGGTCAAGCCTGTAATCATGCACCGCGCGCTCCAGGTTTGCCTGATACTCCAGCCGTAAATGATCCGGCAGTACCGGCGTATACAAAGTATCTCCAAGCAACGATATTGCTTCGGCACCCGCTGGCAGCATTTGCTTGCTGTCATTATGGTTACAGGCAGAAATAACAAAACCCAGCAGCCCGGATAGAAACAAAACTCTTAATAATAAAATCAATTTTTTATACCCCGGTTAAGTATCAAAATGTAACTTCAAGATCTACTTCTTCACCGTTACGAAGAACTTTAATTTTCATGGTATCACCTACATCAAACCGACTGAGCAGATCCATGTATCTGAATATATCATCGACATGGTCACCATCAATTTCTACAATGATATCACCATCGATGATGCCAGCTTCATCTCCTTTGTCTCCGCTGCGCACACTCTCAATTTTTAGCCCGGTTCCATCGTAGGTATAGTCGGGCATAACTCCAAGAGTTACCCCATCCATTCGCATCTCCTCTGATTCCCGCTGGCCGGACTCTACAAATGCAAGTCTTTCCTGGTCGATTTCATCAAGCCTGGCAATCACCTCTTTCACATGATTCACTACTTTAATAGTTCCATCAATATTGATTTTGTCAGCAGTATCACCAGGCCGGTGATAATCGGAATGAGTACCGGTAAAATAATGGAGTACCGGAATTCCCTGTTCATAAAATGATGTGTGATCACTTGCTCCACGGCCCGAACTGACAAGGTTTATATCAAGCGAATCACTGTTAGCCTTCTGAATCAGTTCCGGCCAGGCCTCGGAAGTGCCTGTGCCCATAATTGACAATTTATTATCCTCCATCCGCCCGATCATATCCAGGTTCACCATTGCAAGTATTTGTCCTCCCGGGAGAGTTGAATTTTCAACGAAATAGCGGGAACCGAGCAAACCCAGTTCTTCACCAGAAAAAGCAATAAAAACCAACGTACGATTGGGGTTATATTCTTTAAAATAATGAGCCAATTCGAGTAAACCGGCAGTACCGGATGCATTATCATCTGCACCGGGATGTACTTCCGGTTCAACTGATCCCTGCATCGAAATAATCCCTCCCTCTCCCTGGGCATCGTAGTGAGCACCGATTACAATATAATTTTCAATCTCCCTGTTGCCGGGAATAATCCCGATCACATTTCTTGACAGGTAGCCCTGCCGATTCATCGCCTGTGCCATAGGCCCTTCAAGAGTAAACTTCTGAAGATATGTATCGTCATTCCCTCCGGTTTCAAGGCCGATCTGATTGAAAATATCAGAAATATAGTTTGCTGCCTTCGCTTCATGTTCAGATCCGGCAAGTCTCCCTTCAAGTTCAGGATTTGCAAGCCAATTGATATGTGCCTGAAGTTCAGCGGCCTGAATATTGAAGTCAAGTTCTGAACTGTTATCAGTTGAACATCCGGCAAGATGACAGATTAACAACAATAAGATGATAGAGATAGAACTATATGAACTGCTCTTCATAAAATAATTTTTCCTTTACGATAAGAATTTCAATTCAGAGACCCAATTGGAGCTTAATAAAATCTGTCTTATTTTCCAGTACATCACAACCAAAGGTTGGGGGTGCTTGCACATGCGGGCTGAGATCATACCCTATATACCTGATCCGGATAATACCGGCGAAGGGAAACCTGAATTGCCATTCTATTATGCAGTTCAGTTCTGCAAGTTAACCTCCTCCTCTTATCATAAACATCATAAGACGGAGGAAATATGTTTTCAAAACGTATTTTAATTCTCATACTATTTCTTTACCCGGGTTTAGAACTGTATTCACAATCCATTTCCGGCACGATATTGGATGCAGTCACACAAGAACCACTTGCCGGAGCAAATATCATACAGGAAGGTACCACAACCGGTACTGCTGCAGATGAAGAAGGCCGGTTCAGAATCACTCTCACTGAGAGCGGTTCAGACAGGATAATTGTAACATTTCTCGGTTATGAATCACAATCATTCGAAACCGGTGAAATTTCAGGGCCGATAGAAATTTATCTTAATCCATCAGTCATATCAAGTGCAGAGGTATTTGTTCATGCCCTGCGGGTTGATGAAACTATTCCGGTCGCATATACCAATTTGTCGCGCGAAGATATTGCACAGCAAAATCTTGGCCAGGATCTGCCATACCTGATCAGTTCTACCCCATCTGTGGTTGCAACATCAGATGCGGGTGCAGGTATTGGCTACACAGGGCTCCGGATCAGAGGTGTGGATCAAACCCGAATCAATGTTACGATTAATGGAATTCCGGTTAATGACGCAGAATCACATGGTGTTTTCTGGGTAAATATGCCCGACCTGGCTTCTTCCGTAAATAATATACAGATTCAGCGGGGGGTTGGTTCATCAACTCACGGAGCCGGTGCGTTTGGAGGAACCCTGAACCTGCAGACTGCACGAATGGAAACCCTGCCTTATGCCGGTTTCAATACAACGATAGGATCGTTCAATACGAGGAAACATAACGTCTTGTTCGGATCGGGCCGGCTCGATAACGGATGGCAAGTTGAAGGCCGGCTTTCCAAAATTGATTCTGACGGCTATATCGACCGTGCATCATCTGACCTTCGATCATTTTATCTGTCCGGTTCAAGGCAAGGAGAACGGAGCCTGCTGAAGGCCGATATCTTTTCAGGCCAGGAGCGCACCTACCAGGCATGGAACGGCGTCCCCGAACCGATTCTGAACAACGACTCTCAACAGCTTGAAGACTATATCAGCGGCCTCTTTTTAGGTGGCAGTGAAGCTGACAGACTCCGTGATAATCTCGGCAACAGGCGGTTTAATGAGTTTACCTACCAGAACCAGGTAGACAACTACCAGCAGGATCACTATCAGCTTCATTACTCATACCAGCTTGCAGATAACTGGCTGTTCAACAGCTCTCTCCATTATACATACGGACGGGGTTTTTTCGAACAGTACAGGGAGAATGACAATCTCGCCACATATAACATTAATCCCGTCGTAATCGGTGATGAAACCGTAACCAGAAGTGACCTTATCCGAAGGCGCTGGCTCGACAATCACTTTTATGGCGGAATATTCTCATCCGAAGTGAAACGTGAGAATTGGAGCTGGATTCTCGGCGGCGGATATAATGAGTATGACGGCGACCATTTCGGTGAAGTTATCTGGGCACGCTTTGCCGGTGAGAGTGAACATGAAGACCGCTACTACGACAACAACGGATTTAAAACCGACTTCAATATTTATTCAAAGGTCAACTATTATTTCACGGAATCCTTCAATACTTATGTCGATCTTCAGTACAGAACAGTTTCATACCGTTTTATGGGCCTGCGGGTTGACGAATCGGACGGTGGACAGTCAATTGAAGAACTGGAGCAACAGGTACGAATCAACTTTTTTAATCCAAAGGTGGGTTTTGTCTACCGATTTGATGAAAACAACCGTTTATTTGCTTCTTACAGCAAGGGTGGTAAAGAGCCGACTCGCCGGGATTTTATTGAATCCACACCGGAAAGCAGGCCGTCACCGGAGAAACTGCACAACTATGAGCTTGGATACGAAGCCATTTATGATCACTTCAGGGGTGGCCTTAATTTCTATTATATGAATTACACGGATCAGCTAATTCTTACCGGTGCTGTTAATGATGTAGGAGCTTATGTGCGTGAAAACGTAACCGATAGTTACCGGGCCGGGATTGAACTTCATGGTGCTGTGAGATTCTTACCATCGTGGACCTGGCAGGCCAACGCAACATTTAGCAGAAATAAAATACCCGAATATATCCATTACCTGGATAACTATGATGAAGGCGGGCAAGATGCTTTCATATTTGAAGATACTGATATTGCTTTTTCTCCTTCAGTGATTGCCAATTCCAGTATTCGGTTTGATCGAAATAACTGGAGTTCTTCACTGAGCAGTCAGTATGTCTCACGTCAGTATCTTGATAATACCCAAAACAGCAGCAGATCTATTGATTCATACCTGGTCCACAACTGGCAGGTCGGCTACAGGCTTGACCAGGCGCCTCTGCTTCGATCGATGGAGTTAGTTTTACAAGTCAACAACCTGCTCGATACTTCATATGTAAATAACGGGTACACGTTCGGATGGATCT
>SLKH01000023.1 GCA_007134665.1 Balneolaceae bacterium | reverse complement strand
TGTATTACAAATAGTGCATTCAGAGACGTGAGTGTATCAATCAATCACTATATAATAATATCATCATGAAAATCAATATGATAAGCAGGCTCTCTACAGGCGGATTTGGTTTAATCATTTCATTATTCATTACTCTTGGGTTTATTTTTACGAATGAAGACGATCTAATCAGCCATTCCAGCCATGCCGGGCATGAAATGACTGAAGATTCTGAAACGTTGAAAAAAATCCTGCTTGAAGGGGAATCGGTGACAGTCTCTGACGGAGACACGATTGTTGTCAGATCTTTTGGAGCTGACCTTAGTTATGATGTTACAGAAATCCGTGCTACAGCAGGTGATACCTTCACAATTGAATATGATAATACCGAAAGTACAATGCCGCATAACATTGTATTTGTAAATAGTGAAGCTGACATTCAGCCGGTGGGTATTGCTTCGCTCCAGGCGGCTCAGAACGACTATATTCCCACAGATCAGGCTATGCTCGACAGGATTTTTGCATATTCCAGCCTTGCAAGAGCAGGAGATGTGGTGTATGTTACGGTAACTGTTCCTGAAGCCGGAAGTTATCCTTACATTTGTACTTATCCGGGACATTTTACGATGATGCAGGGCAGATTAATTTCACAATAATTTTTTCAAACTTTAAATAAACCAATCATTCTTATGAAATTTGGGGTTAGCCTGTGGTTATGGACGTCACCTATTACGAATGAAGTTATTGAAGAATATATACCGAAAATTGCCGGAATGGGTTTTGACACCGTCGAAGTGCCTGTCGAAGATCCGGAAGGTTTAGATTATGAAGCCGCAAAAGCTGTCATTGATGACCATGGTTTAAGTGTAACGACCTGTGCAGCCATGGGCCCGGGAAGGGATCTTGTGCACCCGGACAAGGATGTGCGTCAAACAGGGATGGATTACATTAAAAATTCCATAATTGCTGCAAGTACATTGGGAGCTGATGCGTTTGCAGGCCCTCTTTACGCAGAAGTTGGCCGGTTGTGGAGTATGACTGATGACGAACGTAAATCAACCGAAGACCGCCTTGTTACTCAGTTAAACGAGTTAACAAAAGTGGCAGATTCAGAAGGAGTGACACTTTGTGTTGAACCGCTGAATCGCTTCGAAACCAGTTTTTTGAACCTGACCAGCCAGGTAATTGATATCGTTGATCGCGTGGATCACCCATCTTGTAAAATTTTGTATGATCTCTTTCATGCGGGAATTGAAGAGAAAAATCTTGGTGATGCAATGCGGCTTGCCGGGGACAGAATTTATCATGTTCAGCTTGCTGAGAATGACAGAGGCACTCCCGGTACCGGTCAATTCGACTGGGAAGGTTTTGCCAAGGCGATTAAGGACATCAATTATGACCGTCATGTTGTGATAGAGACTTTTTCACCGGGCAATGTGTTGTTAGCTAAAGCCGCATCGATCTGGAGGCCGCTTGCAGAAAGCCCTGACCAACTGGCTGAAGATGGATTAAAATTCCTGAAAAAGCTTTTATAACCGCCTGAACATGCGGGAATGTTATTCTGCCGTCGATGCCTGAAACTGTGTATATCTAAAATCAGCCATTTTCTGAAAATGGCTGATAGTGCATTCGGAATGCCGGATAACCTTTTGATGTATGATGTAGCTCCCTCATGTGTAAGTGTAAAATTTCCATATTCTTCCTGGTCTTATTGTCGATTAACGCATGTGGATCAGATATACTTGATGTATCTTTTGAAGATGAGATCCCGCTTGATGAAGTTTGGAAAAGTGCCACGCTGACAGAAAATTACCTCATCGGTCTTTATGAAGGAATGGGGCATGGACTTCATGAAATTATGCTTTCCTCACTGGCTGATGAAAGCCATTTTATTCATGGTTATGGTACTCACATCATCGTAGAATCACATTTCACACCGGGATACCTGGGAGCATGGAATGACTGGAGGCTCACACACTATCAATGGGCCCCGCTATACAGAAGTATCAGCCAGGTTAACAGGCTTCTGGAAGAAATAGATCAATCCATTTTTTCTGGCCCGGATCGTTATCATCAAATTATAGGTGAAGCATATTTTCTCAGGGCATACTTTTATCATAATTTGATGAGAGTATATGGGGGAGTGCCGATCTCGACCAGAGTGTTTGATATCGATGAGGGAGACGGGTTATTAATCGAGCGAAGTTCTTTCGGGGAAACTGTTAATTTTATTATTCAGGATATTGAGAATGCAGTTGCCAATCTCCCTGTTTCAGCTTCAGAGCGGGGACGTGCAACGGTGGGTGCAGCACTTGCCTTAAAGTCAAGAACTCTTCTGTATGCAGCAAGTGACCTCTTTAACGATCATCCGGCTCATGAGTTAACCGGTTATGCATCGGGAAGCAGGGAAGAGCGATGGATTGCAGCAAGGGATGCAGCCAGGGAAGTAATAGATTTAAATATCTATGGTTTATATGACAGGTATGATGATCCTGTTGTAAACTATTCACAACTTTTTCTTGAAAACCTGGATCATGAAGAAGCAATTATGAGCCGGTATTTCCATCTGATTCAGGATGAGGAGTACAATCCGGGATTACATAACGGGCCCAACGGCTATGAAAACTGGGGAGGAAATACTCCCATACAAAATCTGGTTGATGATTATGAAATGGCTGACGGCAGGCGGTTCGACTGGAGTAACCCGGAGCATCAACAATCACCATATGAGAAACGGGATCCGAGATTTTACGCCACTGTATTGTATGACGGAGCCAGTTGGAGACAGAGGCCTGAAAGGAGTGTACGGCTTGATCCGAATGGTGTGATTCAAACTTTTGAAAGGATTACTCTGCCCGATGGTTCTACAAGGATAGGGATTGATACCCGGAACAGTACCATCCAGGCATGGAATGGCAGTTACAGCCGGTATTATCTCAGAAAGTTTATCGATCCGGATGTAAATCATTCGATGAATGAAAAGCAGGAAGTTCCCTGGAGATTTTTTCGATATGCTGAAATTCTGCTGAATTTTGTGGAAGCATCGATTGAATTAGGTGAATATGAAGTAGCAAGAAGTGTACTGAATAAGATCCGCCGAAGAGCAGGGATGCCGGATTTAACAGAAAGTGGTGAGGAGTTAAAACAAAGATATCGGAATGAAAGAAGGATAGAGCTGGCTTTTGAAGATCATCGCTTTTTTGATATACGCCGCTGGAAAATTGCCCCGGATGTTATGACCAATGCTCGCGGTATTCTGATTTATGCAGATGCGGAAGATCATCATGACAGAAGTACATTTTCAAATTTTAAGTATGAGATCAGGGATATTCAAAACCGGAGCTGGAATGATCGGTCTTATTTTATGCCGATCCCTCATGATGAGATACAGAGGAATGTAAACCTGGTACAAAATCCGGGATATTAAACCAAAATTGTCACTGGTAACCATTCATCTTGCCCAACCGCGGGGCAACACTATTGAAGAGGTGACAGATCTTGTTTTCAATGATTTTGAACAGCCTTGATCAGTGAAACAGTCAGGGTTTCTTATTTTAAATAAAGTTCATAAACTTTTGTGTTTTCCCGACAAGCGTGTCGGGATCGGCACTGAACGCTTTCGGTGCAAAAAAGGTCTAACGACTTTTTTGGGTTAAATTATCCGGGTGGAGTATGTAAAGCCCTGGAATGTCAACCTGTAGAGGTGGGAGGCTTCCGCCCGCTTCGGGGCTTCCGGCAGGCCGTTGGTCGTCATCACAGGGCGCTGCCCTGTGTTGGTGATTCCGCCCCGGTTGGGGCTTTTGAGTGTCAGTGGTAGAGATACAGGCAGGTGACGGTGTCTTTCCCGCCAGGATCACAACGATTTTTTGTAGTTGTGGTGTTGGGCGAAACAGAACCCAGAAAATTCACTGCCTCAATGTATGAATTGTTGAAGCCTTTGTATGGCTCCGGATACATGATTATAAACACTTTGCCGGTTAATCCCCATGATGTCTGCGATTTCTGCATTGGAAAGCCCGTCATAGTATTTTAAATAGATCGCTTCTTTTTGGCGCCCACCCAAATTTTTAAGGGCATTTCGTAATTGTTGTTTACTCTCCTGTTCAATTTCAAAATGGACGATGAGTTGTTCAATATTCATAGGTTCATGAAAATGATTTTCCACATATTTTTTATTCCTTTCATATGTTGCCCGGTTTTTCTTCAATTTTCTAAAAATCGTTCTCCTCAGGGAACTGAACAGATATGATTTGACAGAATAAGCTTCTTTGATACTATTTCTGCTATCCCAAAGGGTAAGAAAAAGCTCCTGGATGCAATCTTTAATAAATTCCCGGTTCGTAACAATCTTCATTCCATAATTATAGAGGCGGCTGTAATAAATTCTGAATAAGTCTGCAAGGGCATTTTCATTTCCTTGTTTAATTTCCAGCCATAACTCATTTTCATCCTTTTTTAAACTTAAATCATACTGCTTGAGAACCAACTGGTTTCTTCTCATACCTGATCCCATCACCTTAAAATTCATGTTATAAATTCATTTAAATGGGGGAGAGGAAAACTTCACAATTGTAATTTGAAGCGCTTCCGAACATGATCATACATATACAAGTGTCAGTTTCCGTGAACCCCGTGAACATATGTTCATAAATGAACATTAGATCCTTTGCTAAAAATAGAAGCTTATTTGAAAATGTCAATACTTTGGGTGAGAGTTTTACAATTAAAAAGAT
>SLKH01000049.1 GCA_007134665.1 Balneolaceae bacterium | reverse complement strand
GGATGAAAAAAACGTGATCTTTGATCTCAGATTGATGATTACCCGATCTCAGATCTATATCGTCGGATCACATAGATCTGAGATCGAATAATCTGAGATCAGAGATCCCTCCCCTCTCCATGTCGCAAAAGCACTGCTGGGGCTACCTATGCCAGATGAACTCCCTGCTCTTTTGGACCCACCCCGGCCCTCCCTCCGGCGAACCGCACGCCGCAAGGAGGGAGTGTCTGCTGTTCACCTTTCTAATTGTGTTGCCCTGCTTTGGGTAAAATGAGTGGCTCGGTCAGATAGTACCGGTTTTAATCATATGTGGCGTATCCGATTCCCGGTAGAATCATGATCTGTTTCACCCACCCGGAGGGCAAACAAGGACAGACGTCTTAATTGGGATATACTTGTTAGTTGCTCGTGAGTGTTTCGTTGATGGTTGTGTATGCTGATTGAATTGTTGTACATCGATTTATTACCCATTATTCACATGTATGGCAACATCCTTCGGGATTGGCTGATACCCCGTCCTGAAAGGACATAAGAGCTCAGCCCCGGGTAAACCGCCGCCAGTCGGTGTAACCCGGGGTTTGCGATGGCACACATTCTAAGCCCCGAGTCAGCCATTGCGGGAGAGGCAATGGATTAGAACGAGGGGCAGCGGTGTAATCTATAAAAGGGATTCATTGATGATGAAATGGGCTTAATCGCGCCTAACCGGCAACGCCTCCCCCTGCCTGGTTTATGTAGGCAATGGAATTTACTGAAGCAATAAATAATGCGGATGGACAAGCTCACTTTGTTCTTTAGCTTCAGGTAATTTGTTTTTGCCCCGGCTATTCCTGTTTACCCATAATAAAAAGTCACTCTCCCAGAACCTCTTCGTAATTAAGGGGATGAGGTTTATAGGAGATCTTTGACCTGGAAATTCAGATCTGAGATCGGGTAATCAACAATCTGAGATCAGAGATCAGTATCTGCATTTTGTAACGTGAAGATTAGTGGTTAAGGCCGTACATTTCGCACGATTCGAAAACCGGAAATTTAATCTGCCGAAATTTGCCCCGTTTTAACCATCTTGTTTACTGGCTGACTGCTTTATTTATCGTTGTAGTCTGGGGCATCGCAATGCAAAGGCTTGGCTGGTGGGCTATGTTTGAGGATACCTGGCCCATATCCCTGACAATGGTTTTCGGTTCATTTATTGCCGGTGCCACTGCAGAGGGAGGCGGAGCTGTGGCCTTTCCGGTATTTACCAAACTGTTTGGAATTGAATCGAGCGATGCAAAAATATTTGCATTCATGATACAATCGTTCGGCATGACAATGGCCGGGCTTGTCATCTATTTGCGAGGTGTAAAAGTACTCTGGAATGTAATTACAACCGCTTTATTATCCGGGATAGGCGGTTTGATAATCGGAGAACTGTTTCTGACTTTTCCGGAACCCTATCCAAAACTGATCTTTTCTATGATTGCGGGGGTATTCGGGGCTTTCCTGGTCATCAACCGGTGGTGGATTAATGATCAGCCGGTTGAAAAGCTTGACATGGGCCATTATAAAATAAGTATCCCAATTCTGCTGACTGGCTTGATAGGCGGCTTAATCTCATCAGTAGTTGGAGTTGGCCTGGATATGATGATTTTTATTGTGCTGACACTGCTGTTCGGAATCAATGAAAAGGTCAGCACACCGACAACTGTCATACTGATGGGATTACTATCCCTGGCCGGTTTTGCCTGGCACTTTCAGGTTGCAGGCAGTATCACACCGGAGGTCTGGATGTATTGGATGAGCTGTATTCCGGTCGTGATTTTCGGAGCTCCGCTCGGGGCATGGTTTTGTGATAAGATAAAGCGGGATCACCTGATTTATTTACTGCTATTTCTGATCACCATTGAGCTGGTGACAACTGTATGGATTATTCCGATTGATAAAACACAGTTTTTGATTTTACTGATTTCATTTTTGATAAGTGTCCTCATTTTTTATCTGCTGATAAGAGGGAGGAAACAATTACTATAGCGGGAGTAAAGAGAGAAAACAATTTGGAATTAGGAATTTTTCATTTTGATAATTAAAGAGTTATCTGTTATTTCAAAGTGAGTGAACAGGGGTATTATTGCTAATCGACTGGTAAAATAATATGGAGACAATGCAAAACCATGCAGAGGTTCTGTCAATAAAAGAGTGGGTTATTACATTACTGATTACGGCCATTCCGCTGGTTGGGTTTATCATGCTTTTTGTCTGGGGATTTGGTGGAGGAGCACATCCGGGTAAAGCAAACTGGGCAAAAGCGATGTTATTATGGATAGTGATTCTGTTTGTTTTTTATTCAATAATCGCCCTGATATTTGGTGTCGGGATGATGTCAGCTCTGGCTTAATATTATGTATCTGAAAAGATTACTTACGCTTCATATATCAGGGTTTTTGATATTCATTATTATCCTGATATTACTGTACTTTTCTGTACCGCAATCGGTTGCTCAGAGTCATGCGCTAAATGGCTGCCCGGATGATCATCCTGCCCTGTATCCGGCACCACTTGAAGAGGAGTGGGCGATAGCCTGGTGGATTCCGCGTCATGAATCCAAACTCGAAGAGCCAGGACGAGAGCAGGCGAGGTTGCTGTTTCTCGGTGATTCAATTACTCAGGGCTGGGAAAATGCCGGACGGGAAGTTTGGGATGAACATTATGCACCAATCGGGGCATTCAATCTTGGTTTTAGCGGAGACAGAACCGAGAATGTGTTGTGGCGTTTACAACACGGTGAAGTGGATGGTTTGAATCCTGAGATCATCATCCTGATGATCGGAACCAATAACACCGGCCATCGGCAGGATCCACCAAAGTGCACAGCCAGGGGAATTAGCATGATTCTTCATGAACTGCAAGAGCGGCTTCCCGATTCAAAAATCCTGTTGCTGGCGATTTTCCCTCGTGAAGCATCGCCGGATGGATCATTACGTCAGCGAAATGAAGAAATCAATCTCCTGATCGCTGAATTTGCTTATGACCGGAGAGTTTATTTTGAAAATATCAATGATACTTTTCTGAATGATCAGGGAATACTTACCGAAGATGTGATGCCTGATATGCTTCACCCGGAAGAATATGGATACCGGCTGTGGGCAGAAAATTTGAATCCGATTTTGAGGAGGATTCTAAACCGGTAATCATTGTTAACAAATTTGATCTGGACGCGGAAATCATCAGCATTGAGATTACAGATGAAAAAGCTGAAAATAGATTGTATCATTTATTGTGTAATTGCCAATTTTTAACTTAAAACTGGTGATATGAAATTCATTGCAATCTTACTCTTAGTTTTTACTATCAATATTATGACATCAAATGCTCAAAGCAGTAATCCTGGAATAGGTGTAACGATCAACCACATTGCCATATCCGTCACCGATCTTGAAGAGAGTGAAAAATTCTATCGTGATGTGATCGGTTTGACCCAGATAGATGAGCCGTTTGGTGTTGGCAGGCATGCATGGTTTGATATTGGCGGCGGCGCTGAACTGCATGTTATCCGTGCTGCTGATGAGCGTAGAGAGCGGGACAGAAGTAATCATTTATGCTTTAGTGTAAGCAGTATGGAAGACTTTATAGACAGAATTGAAGCAAATGGAATCGACTGGTATGATGCAGCCGGTAACCCTCGGAAAATAAACATCAGGCCGGATGGTATACAACAGATTTATTTCACCGATCCCGATGGCTACTGGATTGAAATCAATGACGATTTCTGATTGATATCATCTCAGCTCGATCCATTCCTGTCCGCGCCTTGATGATTCCATAATGGCTTTCACGATTCGTATGTCTTCCAGGCCGTCTTCTCCGGGTACAATCGGAGGCCTGTTTTCCTTAATGGCCAGAGCATCGTTATCCATTTGTCTTGCCTGTTGGTGGTCAGGGTCAGGGGGAAGTTGTGTGCCGCTGCTTGTCTCACCCTGTACACCTGAATATGACTGAAACGGCCGTAACCGGTACCAGCCATCGGTAGAATCGACATCAAGATAGTTTGTAGAATTACCAAAACTTGTTTCTCCATAAGCTCTGAGATCATCCGGAAACAGAAGTTCGAATTCAGTAAACTCATCCACGTCACTATACATTTGTTCCCTGTCAGACCACTGTCTTCCGCGTGCAGCAACAGGTTCCAGCCCGGATGCATAACGAGCTCCGTTAATTGGATAGACACCCATATCGTAAAGAGCACCTCCTCCAAGGTTGGGGTTTCGCCTCCAGTCTTCCGGGTCGTTATGTGCACCGCTGTAACCGGCACCGGTTCGAATCTCTGTTACGGTACCATACGTATTTTCTTTTCCGTACCGGATTATTGTCTGGGTATTTGGTTCATGCTGCATCCGGTATCCTATCGTTAATTGAACCCTGTTTTGATTTGCTGCATCGATGATAGCCTGGCACTCTTCCTCATCCATGGCCATCGGCTTCTCACACCATACATGTTTGCCGGCATTGGCACTGATAATTGAGTGTTCGGCATGCAGGCCGGGAGGTGTTACAACATACATGATATCAATATCATCGTTATTGGACACTTCATGCATGTTATTATAGTTATAAACATTTCGGTCGGGAATACCATGCCGTTCCTGCCAGACCGGTATTTTTTCAGGTGACCCGGTTACAATTCCCCTCAATTCACAATGCTCGGTTTCCTGGAGCCCGGGAGCCAGACGGCCAGTGCTAT
>SLKH01000308.1 GCA_007134665.1 Balneolaceae bacterium | reverse complement strand
TTCCCTGAAGTTTCCCTGATACTTTTTGCCTGATCAAAAAGTATCCAAAAAATCGAGGCTGTGAATTTGCCGTCGGCGGTCGTTGCCGATCTGCTGCACAAGTTCAATGGTCCATCAGGATTGCAACCATTTTCTGCGGCTCGGGCCGGTATGAACTTGTGCTTTCGCAGATCCGCAGACTCCCTGAGTCCGCCGGCAAATTCAAGGCCGTTCAAAATCACTAAAAACAAGGTCTGTCAGCCTATAGATTTAGATTGCTCGGTACAAACACTTTTCTCCACTGAGATGTCGGGTAATAAATTGACCCATTTTTAGCAATGCCACCACGAGGCTGGGCTTCAATAAATACTTCAATCCTTCGAATGTTTTCCAGTGAATCCGGTGAGACAGGAGTTGTCATTGGGAAGGTACGACCCGCTTCATAATAGTTTAATTCAAACCGGGTTACTCCAACATTAATCTCTGTTTTCTCATCCTCGGCAGCATCGGCAACAACCGTTTGACTTGGAACATCTATATTCATTTGTGTGGACTCAATACGCTCTAACAATCCAATTCGCTCATCTTCTTCTTTTTGAAAATCCCACCCTATGGTAAAGATATTCGTGCCGGTTGTGTCATTGTAAAGGTTTGATTCAAATATTACTCTATTATCTTCCGCAATTTTAATGGCGCCATTTATAGGTTCATTATAGTTGTACGCAACTTTCCGGAAGTCATTTTCAGCCATTTCATAAATAGCTTCTATGTGAGTCTTCGACATTTCATGGAGTGTAAGTTCGGCTCCGTGTTGTCCCATGCGTAAATTAAGGGTAACGATCAGTAACATTAGCATCCCGCCAATAATAAAACTTGTTGTCAATCCAAGATTCATAATAATCCGTAATTAATGATTATAGGTTTTAATGTATTGAGCCCGAATAGGTGTTGAAAGATGTGGATTGGTAACAGTTACAATCATTCGTTTATGCACTGTTTTCGTTGAAGATTCCTGTGTTAGATCAGAAGAAGAAACGTAATGAACTTCTGACAAGATATTATAGATACCTAAATCAGTTTCAATAGTCTCCTGCCAACCGTTATATCCGCTAAATGTCTGGATTTGTTCCCTGGTACTCACATTTGAAACTGGAAAAGGTGCTTCAGCAAAATCGCCGGGAATTTGTTCAGGCAGATCTCCGTCAAGGGTTACAGCATCAAACTCTCTCAGTCTTGCTTCATCAATCAGGTCCTGTGCTATGGTCACGCCAAGCATCTCCACTTCAGACCCAACCTGTTGTTGAGTATTTGAAAGCATATATCGATTTGTGGACAGGAGAATAAGTGAAAATAATACCATAGCTCCCATCACTTGTAATACCTCAGTGTATCCGGCCATAAGTAGATGATTTTAAGAATTAAAATTAAAAAGCATCAATTGAACATTATGAATAGGTTGATCTATTCATTATTTAAATGAAAATATGCTTGATTGTGAGATGATTTCCGAGTTGGAAACTTTTAATGAGAGTATACTAATATGGGGAATAACAGTCTCTGATAAATAAAGATGATGCTCATTTAAATACCGTCACTATAGGCCTTAGGGCACATTATTCCGGAATCATTGAGGAGAGAAAATTCTTGAAAAAAATCTTAATATTTAGTACTGATATAAATTTTCAGAAAAAGAATTGCCGAAAACATAAAAAGCCACTTCATTTTGAAGTGGCTTTTGATCTTAAATAACTATGTATTCAAATGTTAGTGTAAGCGTCAATTGAATGGCTGATCATGAAAATAGTTGACACCTTCTGAGGTTACAATCCTTGTATATTTATATTGCTCAACAGCAGTTGCCGCCGCCATTTTTGCATAATTTTCTCCTATACAGTCGTATTGCAATGTTATGTTACCTGAAATATCGATACCGAGTGAATGCCCATCCGGGTAATCATCTGTATGCCCCACGAGTACCGAACCGTTAATTGCCGGTGTTCCCCTGCCTTTGAAATTATAAGCATTTTCAAAAATTACCAGTCCGTTGAATTCAAAATTACCGGCTAAATCCAGTTGCGTACCATCTTCATCAAAATACTCCATTTCTCCGTAAGTTCGGACGACTAAAATTCCATATCCTTGAATTTTTCCTCCTGTAATTTTTAAATCATCTTCTACAAAAAAGACACCCGGGTTTTCCGGTGAGCCCATATCCACATTATTTCCGCTAAGGTTACCGTTCAAGTAATTCACATTGGGTGAATTGGCAAGTCTTGCAATCAGCTCATCAGTTGGCTGGTAGGATAGATCAGGGTCTTCATAGACGAGAGGATCTCCATAGACACCTTTTTTGTTGTTTCCAGATCCGGATCCTTCTTCTATCCCGTCAAATTTATAGCTATTTCCGGGTAAGGTTGAAATTGCTGGTTTGTCTTCACAGCCATGACCAGGTGGGCCATCGCCAACGATTGAGGATGAACCACCCATCGAAAAATCGAATTTATCCGGGTCAGCAGCCACTGTCAATGCAGCCTCGAAATCGGGCACAAGTGAACTGAATGGTTCTTTCAGGTACTGACTGATTACCTGAACCGAGATATCATTGTGTTTGGCATTTGAGATCATCCGAAGTTCATCCGGTTCCCAAAAATCCGGACTTGGATTGTGAACGGTATAGAGTTCAACATCCCGGTCGTTAACTGTCGTTCTCCAGGGACTCCCCTCGCTATGCGAATCAGCCCAGGTATCATCCTTATTGATTTTTTGCATGGATATCTGGATGGCAGTATGCGCAGCATTTTTTGCCATAATGAAATCAGCATAATTCACAGTTTGTTCTACCAGTGAAAGTCCTTTTTTTGATGTTGTTATATTAATAAAGCCAATTGCAATCAGTGCTGCCGCACAAAATATCAACATTGCTCTTCCCATAGTGTATCACCTGCTGATTTAATTATTCGAGATTTTTCGGAGAAAAACGTTTTTCATAAACCGAACGAATAAAGCGCCCATTCGGATTACCTGATGAGTAAAGTGGTTCCAGGCTTTGAATCTCGAGTTCGAGATAAATTTGTTTGACATTAACCAGGTCAGCACTGGATAATGGTGTAGTTAATGCACTGTCCATGGGTGCACCATGTGTATCAAAGTAGTGAAGCTTAAATTTTGAAGCACCGGAATTAATATTAATTTCATCTGTCTGGCCGCTATTTGGATCATATACAGTTCTGGTCATCGCATGCAGATTCGGATTTTTTTCCAGTGCAATGGGATTACCCGTATAATATTCCCAGGTAATTAATTCCGGTTCCCGGGTTGCATCATCTTCAATATTTCGATAGAAACTGATTCTGTGATCATCAGCATAAACAAGAATTTGATCCGTTTTTTCATATACATTATACCCCATATTTGAAATGTCATCATTCAGCATATCTGAAAGAGTAATTAAATACTGGCGGTTAATTTGAGTAAGAGTGAGCTCACTACTGCTATTGGATACCCGCAGATTCATCATGATGATAGATAAAGTAAGAAGAGCCGCAATAATATAACTTGTAACTAAACCAAGATTCATAATATCCTATCTGTTTATAACTCCGATTAATCAGCGTAGTAATTCCTGATGAATTCCAATTGATATTCTTTTAGGTTCCCGGAACTATCTGTCAAAAATTCACTCGTTATGGTCACAACTATTTTTTTAAATGTTGACTGTTGTGACGTGTACTGAAAATTGACTTCATCTACGTAGAATACTTCTGCACTCAATTCAAACTCACCATGTTCCGTTTGAAATGTATCAGACCAGCCATTGTAATCATCAAAATCATTAAAATAGATTCGTTCCGTTTCACCAGAATCAGGCCCAAGCTGGTCAGAAGGGGTGAAGCCACCAGGAATCAGTGAAGGTGGGGCGGCTGCATTGACAGTAACCTGGTCAAAGCTTTTTGATAAAGCTTCATCAATAATCTCCTGACCCAGTGCGATGACCTCATATTCCAGTTCTCCTTCAACCTGCGACACACTGTTTCTTATTATCATTGAATTGGCATTGAATAAAATCATTGCGAAGATGATCATTGCCCCCATAACATTGATAACTTCAGAATATCCGGCCATAAATAATGTGATTAGGTTGTTGAATAATTTATAATGGAACTCTCAAAACGGTTAACCAGCCTGTTTACCCCGGAGTTTTAATAATCAAGTGCTCAATACTAATGAATAAGATTGCAGAGCCTCTAAAACGTTACAGATTATTCCATTAGAATCGCTTTGTGGATTATGGGCAAAATGAATTAAGAATGTTGTTACTTTTCATTTGGTTACGCGAGATATTGTTTAATATGTTGATTACGTTTAACACCAGCAGAAATAATCAATATTAATCTACATTCCATCAGATGAAAGGGATTGTACTGGCCGGTGGAACCGGTTCAAGGTTATACCCGCTGACGAAAGTTACAAACAAGCACCTGCTGCCTGTCGGAAACAGGCCCATGATCTATTACCCGATAGAAAAACTGACGGAGGCATGTATCGATGAGATCCTGATTGTGACCGGTACAGAACACATGGGAGATGTCGTCACCCTGCTGGGATCAGGAAAGGAGTTTGGCTGCAGGTTTACATATAAAGTTCAGGATGAGGCAGGGGGAATCGCCCAGGCTTTGAGCCTTGCAGAGAATTTTGCCGGAGGGGATTCTATGGCCATTATTTTAGGGGATAATATTTTTCAATCATCACTGCTTA
>SLKH01000005.1 GCA_007134665.1 Balneolaceae bacterium | reverse complement strand
TAATAATCAACTATTTGAATGGAGAAATCAAACGGTATTTTTATCAAACCCGGTCATTGGTCATTCCGGCCGTGATTATGAATTTCCCTTCTCACTTCTCACCCTCTTCGTCCGGCTTCCGCTTCAGTTATTAATCTCTAGGTTTAATCGCCCCAAGTGCATCATCAGCTGCAACAATCGTATTATCAAGCATCTCTTCGGTGTGAGTGGTTGCCAGGAACCAGCTTTCGAAAGGTGAGGGTGGCAGATAAATACCCCGTTTCAGCATTTCATGAAAAAACTTTCTGAAGAACTCCTGATCAGTCTGATTTGCAGTATTGAAATCGATCACTTCGGTATCCGTAAAGAAAATACTCATCATCGATCCAACCTGGTTCATATGATATCGTACGCCATGCTGATTCAGAACAGCTCTCAGGCGTTTAGCCAGGAATTCTGCTTTCTCTTCAAGTTCTACATAGTATTCAGGATGGCGGTCGAGTATGCTCAACTGTGTAAAACCGGCATGCATTGCCAGCGGATTACCTGATAAAGTTCCGGCCTGGTAAACCGGGCCTTCAGGAGCTACAACTGCCATAATCTCTTTTCTTCCTCCAAATGCACCAACGGGTAACCCTCCACCAATCACTTTCCCAAAGGTAACCAGGTCGGCCCACACCTGGTATCGCTCCTGGGCTCCGCCCCGGGAAAGCCTGAAGCCGGTCATCACTTCATCAAAAATCAACACCACATCATGGGCATCACATAATTTACGCAGGCCTTCCAGGAAACCTTCAACAGGAGGTATACATCCCATATTGCCGGCAACCGGTTCAAGTATGATTGCAGCAACATTTCCCTCATTCTCATTCAGCAGTTTTTCAACACTTTCAAGACTGTTGTAATCAGCGATGAGTGTATCTTTAGCCGTTCCTTCTGTGACACCCGGGCTGCTTGGTGATCCAAGGGTAAGGGCTCCGCTTCCTGCCTTGATCAAAAAGGAATCACCATGTCCGTGATAATTTCCTTCAAATTTGATCACTTTATCTTTTCCTGTATATCCCCGGGCTACACGGATGGCACTCATGCAGGCTTCAGTTCCCGAATTCACCATCCTGACTTTTTCAACATTAGGCACCATCCCCTGGACCAGTTGTGCCATTTTAATTTCAATTTCAGTAGGCGCGCCAAATGAAGTGGAATTGAATGATGCATCCTGGACAGCTTTCACAACTGCCGGGTGTGCATGTCCAATGATCATGGGGCCCCACGAACCAACAAAGTCGATATACTCATTTCCATCGACATCTGTGATTTTAGATCCCTTCGCTTTTTTAAAAAAAACGGGGGTTCCTCCAACCGATTTAAAAGCCCGTGCCGGAGAATTAACCCCGCCCGGAATGAAAGATTGAGCACGTTCGAACAGTTCCTGGCTTTTTGAGAGCATGTTTATGGTTTTAGTTGTTAGTCTTGAGTCGTGAGTCTTGAGTCATTGAGGTCTCAGGAAATTTGTTAGTATTAAAAACTCATTTATATGGCCGGATTTTACAAAACGGAGCCCTGAGCTTCAAATACATGAGATTTTCACATTTTCTCAAGACTCATGACTCAATACTCACGACTACAAATTAATCCGTCAGATTTTGTAAGGCAGCTATTCGCTCTTCCAGTGGCGGATGAGTCATAAACAGTTTTTTCAGGCCGGATTTCTTGCCACCGGTAATACCAAAAGCCTGCATCGATTCGGGCAGCGGACTTGGCTGCTGGGCATCCCTTTTCAGGCGCTCAAGGGCATTTATCATACCCTGTCGGCTTCCAAGCCGGGCTCCTGCCTCATCGGCATAAAACTCTCTTCGGCGGGAAAACCAGAAAACGATCATTGATGCAAGGATTGCCAGCAAAATTTCTGTTACGATTGTTGTGATAAAATATCCGATTCCAAATCCCTGTTCATTTTTAAATACGACACGGTCGACTGTAAAACCGACAACACGGGCCACAAACATCACAAACGTATTGATCACACCCTGGATCAGTGCAAGTGTGATCATATCACCATTGGCAACGTGGCCCACTTCATGTCCCATAACAGCTTCGATCTCATCACGGGTAAAACGCTGAAGCATTCCCTGGCTGACTGCAACAAGTGCTTTGTTCTTATTCCATCCGGTTGCAAATGCATTTGCCTGTTGTGCGGGAAAGATCCCTACTTCCGGCATACCGATTCCTGCTTCACGGGCCTGACGCTCCACAGTTCTGACAAGCCACTCCTCAGTGGAGTTTGCCGGCCTGTCGATGATACGCGGCTTCATGGTCCACATCACGATCTTTTTAGATAATAGCAGGGAGATAAATGAACCTGCCATACCGAAGATCGCACAAAATATCAGTACAGCCTGTAAATTAAGCTGAGTTCCGGATTCATCGAGCATGGAACCGACACCCAAAAGGCTCATTGTAATACTTGCAACAATCAAAATTGCAATATTGGTAGCAAGAAACAGAAATACTCTTTTCATAAACTTCTAAATAATGATTTGATAAATTTTTGGTTTAAAATTTTGAACTAAAATAAAAAATCTTTTCGATAACCATCAGCAACGTTGCTGATACCGGTTTAACAACCTTTTCATGTATAACCGGTTCATGGATTCTACAATAATCGTGCCATATCTTTTGCGAAATAAGTGGCAATCAAATCTGCTCCGGCTCTTTTAAACGCAATCAGGGCCTCAGCCATTGCCTGCTTTTCATCCAGCCATCCTTTTTCAGCCGCTGCTTTTATCATCGCGTATTCGCCGGATACATTGTAGACCGATACTGGCACAGAAACCGCCTGTTTTACAGCACGGACTACATCAAGGTATGGCAAGCCGGGTTTTACCATGATGATGTCGGCCCCTTCCTGCTCGTCCAGTTTCGCCTCGCGGACAGCCTCTATAACGTTGGAGGGATCCATCTGGTACGTCTTTTTATCACCGAAACCGGGGGCTGAATCAAGGGCATCACGGAACGGCCCGTAAAAGACCGAGGCGTATTTGGCGCTGTACGACATGATCCCGGTATTTTGAAACCCTTCAAGTTCCAGTGCATTCCGCATTGAACCGATACGGCCGTCCATCATATCAGATGGAGCGACAAAATCGGCACCTGCTTCTGCATGGCTGACTGCCATTTTGGCGAGCAGATCTACCGATTCGTCATTGATAATCTCCCCGTTCCTGACGATTCCGTCATGGCCATAACTGGAATAGGGATCCAGTGCCACATCAGTCATCACACCCAGCTCCGGAAATTCTTTTTTGATGGCCCGGACCGACTCCTGCATCAGGCCCTTGGGGTTGAGGGCTTCTGTACCTTCATTATCCTTTTTGTTGTCCGGTACTTTAGCAAAAAGCAGTACAGAAGGTAATCCAAGCAAGACAATTTCTTCTACTTCCCTAATAAGCAAATCCAGTGTATACCTATAATATCCAGGCATTGAGGGGATCTCCACCTTCTCATTTTTGCCCTCCATAACAAATAGAGGCACGATAAAATCTGCCTTATTTAAATGGTGTTCGGCCGCCATCCGGCGGATGTTTTCGTTTTGGCGTAACCGCCGCCCACGAATGTAAGGGAAGGATCCTGGATTGGACATTGTTTAGTTAGTTTTCAGTTTTTAGTTGTCGGCTGTCGGCTGTCGGCTGTCGGCTGTCGGCTGTCGGCTGTCGGCTGTCGGCTGTCGGCTGTCGGCTGAAAATGGATTCTATATTTAATAATATCAATATTTTATAAATTTTATACTGCTTTCTTTCTATACAATATCTTCAATTTTCAATCTTTAATTTTCAATTTTCACCCATTCCACCGGATTTTTCAATACTTCCAGCAAATACGCCTCCCTTGTCCCCGGTTTCGGTTTATAATCGTAATCCCATCGAACCCTCGGGGGCAGGCTCATCAGGATCGACTCCACTCTGCCTTTGGTCTTCAGGCCAAACAACGTACCGCGGTCGTGGATTAGATTGAATTCCACGTAACGTCCCCGCCGAATCTCCTGCCAGTAACGCTGCGCAGGGTTATACGGTTCATTCATGCGGCGCTTCACGATTGGAAGATATGATTCAAGAAATACTTTGCCAGTATCTGTCGTGAATTCATACCATTGCTCATCAGTACGGGTGTCATCTTCTCTCAGGTAATCGAAGAAAAGGCCGCCTATACCCCGGGCTTCATCACGATGTGAATTATAAAAGTAATCATCGCACTCCTTTTTGAAACGAAGATATAGTTCATCACCATGTCTGTCACACGCTTCCTGAAACACCTTGTGAAAATGTACTGCATCTTCATCCCACAGATAATAGGGCGTCAAGTCCGCCCCGCCGCCAAACCAGCGGTCGGCAGCCTGTTCCATTGCTGCATCTTCATACAATTCAAAAAACCGGAAATTGGCGTGAACCGTCGGAACCATAGGATTGAGCGGGTGAATTACAAGGGAAATTCCTGTTGCATAAAACCACCCTTCATCCACGTTGAAATGCTTTTTGATCGGGTCCGGCAGCTCCCCATGAACAGAAGATACATTTACACCGCCTTTTTCAAACAAATCGCCATCTGAAATCACTCGTGTCCGGCCTCCTCCACCCCCTTCCCTCTTCCATAAATCCTCTTTAAACCGGGCCTTCCCGTCCAGTTCTTCCAGAGCCCCGCAGATTTCATCCTGCAAGGTGTAGACATAGTCGGTAAAACGTTGTTTGATGTTGGGATTAGTCGTG
>SLKH01000137.1 GCA_007134665.1 Balneolaceae bacterium | reverse complement strand
TCACAGTAATATTAAATTATCACGGTTGTCATATGTCGATTAATATCGATTTTGCTTGAACCAGTGCATTGGTATGGGGAAAATCACTACAAAAGAATGGGGAAAACCAAGACAGAATGGAACTGCCAGAATTGTGATATTGATTGTTACATTGAAGGTCATCAAGAAATTATATTCACGTAATACTACAATATGGGAATTAATGAATTATCTTCGGAACAGCTTTATAGAAAATGTCAGCCAGATTCATTTACATTTTCAACGACAGATGAATTAAAAGCACTTGATAACCCTTTCTTTGGACAAAAACGGGCTTTGACTTCTACTGAATTCGGAATGAAAATGAAAAGAGATGGATTTAACCTCTATGCTCTTGGCCCGGATGAAGTAAATAAAAAAACACTACTTGAATCACTGATCAAACAGGAGGCGGAAGAAGAAACTATTCCTGATGACTGGGTCTATGTTTGTAATTTTAAGGATGAACAAAAACCGATCACGATAAAACTGCCGGCTGGAGATGCTGTCAGGTTTCGTGATACCATGAATCGTTTTGCTGAAGACCTGCCTAATGTGCTGACGAGTACGTTTGAGAGTGAAGAGTATCAAAACCGGCGGCAGGCCATTGAAGACCAACTGAAAGAGGATGAACAAAAGGAGTTTTCCGAGTTGCAGCAACAGGTGGAAAGCAAAGGGCTTACCATACTTCATACACCGATGGGATATTCACTTGCTCCGGTCAGAGATGGCAAGATCATGGATATGGAGGAGATTCAGAAACTTTCCGATCAGGAGAGACAGGAGCTGGAGAAAGAGATCCAGCACTTTCAGAAAGAGTTACAAAAGATTTTGAGGTTAATTCCTGAACGGCAGAGAAAATTCAGAAAAAAAAGAAATGAGTTGAACCGGGAGTATGCGGAATTTTCAGTCAGGGCTCTGCTGGAAGAGATCAGGAATGAGTTTAGCGGCGAACAGGAGGTACTGGAATATCTTAAGGAGGTTAAAAATGATATCATCGAACATGTTCGTGAAATTCTGAATCCAGGGGCTTCAAATCCATTTATGCAGGCTGTACAGGGAAAGCAGGAATTTAAAGGTCCGCCATCAGAACACCCGGTGCTCTGGAGATACACCGTAAATGTGATGATTGATAACTCCGATGCGATTGGAGCACCCGTTGTGTATGAAGATCACCCGACTTTTAAAAACCTGATCGGAAGGATTGAACATGAGTCGCAGATGGGGACGCTGACAACTGATTTCACCTATATCAAACCTGGAACCCTGCACCGGGCAAATGGAGGGTATCTGTTGATTGATGCCATGCGGTTACTGACTCAGCCTTTTGCATGGGAAGGGCTGAAAAGAGCCCTGCAGAATAATAAACTGATAGTGGAATCACCAGGTGATATGTACGGTATGGTGAGTACCGTAACATTGGAACCCGCACCCATCAAACTTGAAGTTAAAGTGGTTCTGATCGGCAGCAGGTTGTTGTATTACCTGCTCTGTGCATATGATGAAGATTTTTCAACCTTGTTTAAGGTTGAAGTGGATTTTGAAGAAGAGATTGACTGGAATGAAAAAACCCAGGAAATGTATGCCCGCCTGATAACAGGATTGTTACAAAAATATGAGTTAAGCAGTATGGATTCCTCAGGAGTTGCCCGGACGGTTGAACACGCTTCGAGGCTGGTAAATGACAATCAGAAGATGACAACCAGGATTAAAGATATTATTGATCTGTTGCGTGAAGCAGATTACTGGGCACGGGAAAGCAATAAAAAAGTTATTGACGAAGAAGCAGTACAAAAAGCTGTTGATCAGCGAAATTACAGGTCCGGAAGGCTGAAAGACCGGTATCAGGAGTCCATTCTGCGCGAGTCGATCTTCATCGATACGGAAGGGGAAAAAACAGGCCAGGTTAACGGACTATCGGTAATCACGATTGGAAATTCTATTTTTGCTCATCCAACACGAATTACCGCACGGACAAGGGTTGGAAAAGGTGAAGTTGTCAACATAGAGCGGGAAGTTGAAATGAGCGGCCCGATTCATGCCAAAGGCGTATTGATATTATCTGCATTTCTCGGGGCAAGGTATGCTGAGGAGAGTCCGCTGTCACTTTCTGCCAGCCTTGTCTTTGAACAATCATACGGAGGAGTGGAAGGTGACAGTGCTTCCTCAACAGAGCTTTATGCCCTGCTTTCTTCAATTGGTGAGATTCCACTGAAGCAGTCGATTGCTGTAACAGGCTCAGTCAATCAGCACGGTTTTATTCAGCCGATTGGCGGGGTCAATGAAAAGATTGAAGGGTTCTTCGATATTTGTGAGAAAAGGGGTCTGACCGGAGGCCAGGGTGTGATCATTCCGAAAGCGAATGTGAAAAACCTGATGCTTAAAGAGGAAGTTGTGCAATCGGTTAAAGAAGGTACTTTTCATATCTATGCAATCGAGACGATTGATGAAGGGATGGAGTTATTAACCGGCATGGAAATGGGTGAGCGTGATGAGGACGGAGAGTATCCGGAGGAAACGGTTAATTTTAAAGTGGAAAGCAAATTGAAAAAATTCGCTTCAATCCAGCAAACGTTTACCGGCCGTGGTAACAATCAGCCACAAATCAACAAAGAGGATAAGTGATGAATGTTTCATCCATACTTGTTGCTATCGACTCTTACTCAGGTTCAAGGCCTGTCATTAAAACGGCTATTGATCTCGCAATGAAGCTGAATGCGGAAGTGAGGGCAATGTATATCGAAGATGATCAGTGGTTTGAAGTAAGTAAATTCAGTTTCTCACAGCAAATCAGCAGTTTTACAGGACAATTACTTCCTTTCTCAGAAACAAGTTTGGCTGAAGAGTCGAAAGCATTGGGTTCGCTTCTCGAAAATATGTTATCAAGCATGAGCCGGAAAGTTGAGGTAAAATACAGTTATCGATCTATACGGGGAATTGTAGATCAGAAACTACTCGAAGCTGCCTCTGAATCGGACCTGATGGTTATCGGCAGAAATCGTTACCCAGCCCGCCGATCTGTCAAGGTGGGCAGGACATCGCTGCATATGGCAAAACATTGCAAGATTCCGCTTTTGATATGGAATAATGGTGTTAATTTTCCTGTTCATTTAACAGGTTTATGTAAGGAACCCGGGGAAAGCTTTGAAACCATTAAATGGTCTATACTATTATCAGAAAAGTTTGAGGGAGTGGCAAAACTGATATGGGATAAACAACATCAAATTGATAAGGACAGCCTTATTCACAAGAAACTTGAAAGAATAGTCGATGACCCTGTATCAGTGATAAATAGAATAAGTGAGATCAGGCCGGGATTTACACCTGAACGCTACCGTGCGGGCTTTCATGAGTTACTGATTTTTCAGCGATCAATTTTTGACCCGGATCTGATGCAGGAATCGATTCGCCAGATACCAAATTCGATGCTGCTTTTATAAATCTGTTCAGCCAGGTCGTCTTTCGGAACATATCTATCATACTTTTTATATAATCCAGCTACACACAGATTTATGAAAACAGTAAAGTATGAACCTTCTTATCGCCGACAGCGGGGCCACAAAAACGGATTGGGCATATATTCAAAACGGGAAACCGGTATATATGCGATCATCCGGTTTACATCCTGCCTATTTGAACAGAAATAAGGTTCTTGCTGAACTAAGAAAATTGTTCCATTCAACTTCGCCGGATTCCATCTTATTTTATGGCGCAGGATGTTATTCTAAAGATAGCTGCATGGTAATAAAGAAAATATTGATTGAACTATTTGGCAATAAACCGATTGATATTTTTGACGACCTTACATCAGTAGCCCATGCTTATTTGGGAAATAAAGATGGTATAGCAGGCATTCTGGGTACCGGTTCGGCTTCGGGATTTTTTACGGGGGGATATAAAATAAAACAGGTATCCTCCCTTGGCTACATACTTGGAGATGAAGGGAGCGGTGCAGATATTGGTAAACGGATTTTGAAATCGATATTCAGGTCAGAACTTTCGGGTGAAACTGTAACTTATCTTGAATCAAAGCTTGGTTCGCTCGAGTACAGTGAGATGATGCAACAACTCTACGGTTCTGATAGGCCGAGTTACTATCTTTCGTCATTGGCCGGTATAGTGGCTTCAGGAGATTATACGGATGAAATTAGGAAAATCGTTGAGAGCGGGTTTCAGGCCTATATCGATCATCACCTGCAAAGCTATGAAGAGTCCAGAAATAAAACAGTGACCCTCGCAGGGGGGATGGTAAAAGGGTATTCTGAACTCCTCTCAGATGTACTTGTAAATAATGGCTATACAGATTATAAGCTTGCAGGCAGTGTTATCACAGCTCTCGCCGAACAGAAATCAACTAAGATAAACGGATAATCCCCGGAAATTTTCGTTAAAATGAACTCGCTGAGCCAATATAACGATCACAGACAGTTCACCGGTATGGAAGTGAAATTCTGATTAAATTCAACCCAAAATTGTCATTGTTCCAATGACAATTTTGGGTTCAATGAATTCAATTATCATTCAATTCATCACTTTTGATTTTAACAGACACCCATTGCCATTTGTATTTAAATAAATTTGAACATGACCTCGATGAAGTATTGCGGAGGGCCGTTGAAGCAGGAATAGATTCTATATACCTGCCTGCCATCGACTGGGATTCTTTGGCCGAAATGGAAAAGTTAGAGCATCCGGAAATTACTTTTTATAAAATGGCTGGAATCCATCCCTGTGATGTTCATAATAACTGGCCGATAGATGATGAACGCCTGTTTACT
>SLKH01000369.1 GCA_007134665.1 Balneolaceae bacterium | reverse complement strand
CGGCTTCGAACAGGGATTGATAGGCGGTAAGCCCAACCAGTGGGATGCCACCCGATTCTTCCATGGATATTTTTTGTGGCCGGATTGCCAGGTAACTCTCAGGAAGAGCCATATATTGCGCAAACGAACCGTGCTGGATTTTGGGCCTGCGCACATAGCCATAGACCTCATCACCCTCTTTGAATCGCCTGGCAGCGTGGCCTCTGCCTTCTACCACACCGGCCATATCCCATCCTGGGATCAATGGGAATTCACCGGGAATGAAATCCTTCAGCATTCCACGGACGATCGCCGCATCAACCGGATTCACTCCGGCCGATTTTATCCGAACCAGTACTTCTCCCTCGCCAGGTTCAGGACGCTGGAGATCACCGATTTTCAGTTGGTCCAAATCGCCATAATTTTCAAGGTAAGAAGCTCTCATTGTGGTGCTCATAATAAAAAATGGGTTCGTTTTTATTTCTGTATGATCCAGAACAACTGGGAATTGATATGCGTTTCGATAGCATCAGTGTGAAGTCAGCAGATAAAAGTAATATGGCGGGGTAGTTATGAAGTCAGAAGATAATTTTATGTTAATTAATAAATTTGGAGGGATAAATTTATTAGTTTCAGGGCCTGGAAACGTGCATGGTTGTCATGTCAACGATTTCGTTTCGAAATAGAACTTCAGGTTTTGATGTTCCGGGTTTAATTAAACGAACTTTAACCTGTAAAATCTGACATATCCTGACATTGACTTAACATTATAAACAAGACATCAAGCCATGATCATTAATGAATTCAATCAAACCGACAGTGATCGAACAGTTATCCTCATACGTTTACTTGTCGGGATTGTATTTTTGTCAGAAGGTTTACAAAAGTTTATCTATCCGGGCCTGCGAGGCCCCGGCCGTTTTGAGTCGATCGGAATTCCCTTTCCTGAATTTTCCGGATACATGGTTGGTGGTCTGGAAGTACTCTGCGGGCTGTTTGTTCTGGCAGGCTTTCTTACCAGGTTTGCAGTAATTCCACTCATTGCCATTATGCTAACTGCTCTGTTTACAACGAAACTTCCAATTTTGCTGGGTACCGGTTTCTGGGGATTCAGTTTAAGAGAACTGGAGTATTACGGGCTTCTGAGTATGCTGCATGAATCCAGAAATGATCTCGCTATGTTGATTGGCAGTATCTTTCTTTGGATAAAAGGGGGCGGGTACTGGTCAATCGATCTGAGGCTTCAGGCAAAATAAGTTAACTATCTGATTGAATTCTTTATATGCAGCCTGAACTAAAACGTGATATCAAAACACCGGGCGCTATCCTGATGGGGCTCGGATCCATCGTTGGAACCGGTATTTTTGTGAGTATTGCCATTGCCACTCAGGTTGCAGGCAGCGGAATTATCATTGCGATTGTAATTGCTGCAATTCTCGCCACATTTAACGGGTTAAGCAGTGCTCAGCTGGCTGCAACACACCCTGTGAGCGGGGGGACATATGAGTACGGGTACCGTTTCCTTGGATCCTATTTTGGGTTCACGGCCGGCTGGATGTTTCTGGTTGCCAAATCAGCATCGGCTGCGACAGCTGTTTTGGGGTGCATCGGTTACCTGTTTTATGCATTCGAAATCGGCGCAAATACATGGGGTATTGTTGGCGCAGGAGTACTCCTGTTATTTATCATGACCTTTCTTGTATCCGGCGGCATCAGCAGGAGTAACCTCGCTAACAAATTTATAGTGCTCATAACCTTGCTGGGCCTGGCGGCACTGGTCGTTGCCGGGCTATTAACCAATGGCCTGCCTGTCCAGCCAATTGTGGATTCATTCACGGATACCTCTTATCCATCCATTCTCTATGCTTCTGCACTGATGTTTGTGGCATATACGGGTTATGGACGTATCGCAACACTGGGAGAAGAAGTCTCAAATCCGCGGAAAACTATCCCAAAAGCGATTATACTTGCAATGGTGATAATCGTTGTTCTTTATCTTGCAGTCTCACTGACGGCGATTCATATCATGGGAGCAGAGGCATTCGGCCAGACTGTCGAGGGGGAAGCTGCCCCGCTAATGATTGCAGCTCAAGCCTTGTCTGTGCCGGTAATCGGGACGGTAGTTACTATAGCCGCTATTACAGCAATGCTTGGAGTTCTCCTGAACCTGCTGCTTGGTTTGTCCAGGGTCATGCTCGGGATGGCCCGAAGAAGAGATATACCACACGGTTTGGCGAAAATCAATCCTGGTAATCAGAGCCCGGCCACTGCTGTATGGGTAACAGGCGGAATAATCGGTTTGTTGGTATTAAGCGGCGATGTAGTATTTACCTGGTCTTTTAGTGCATTTACCGTACTCATCTACTATGCGATTACCAATTTATCTGCATTATATTTACCTGATGAGCTGAGGCTATATCCACGAACAGTTCCGGCTTTAGGATTGTTTGGCTGCCTGTTTCTTGCGTTTTGGATCGATCCGGGAATCTGGCTTCTTGGCATTTTGTTGATTATAGCAGGACTAATCTGGCATTCAGCGGTTTTAAGATATCAAAAGAAGAATTCAATTGAATAATCACTATAGATTCAATCAAAAAACAGTAATAATGCATATGAAGTCTTCAGTTCTACAGGTAATATTCATTCTATCCATTTTTTTACTATTTGTGTTATCATTCGCTTCATGCAACGCTGATGACACCGATCCGGTTGGTTCACAGGACTGGCTGACCGGGGATACTCGTGAAAAACTGGAGACCATAACCAACCACCTGCGCGGTTTTGATATGGCGATGGTTGAGACGGGCTACAGGTACAATGAGCTTTACTGGGCGGGTGAAGATGAAAACTGGGATTATGCACGCTAACAGATAGAAAAAATTGCTCTTGCAATGAATCGGGGGTTGGAAAGAAGACCTGCACGGGCAGAATCAGCTCAACATTTTGTCAACCATGCAATCCCGGAGATGGAGCAAGCAGTTGAAAGTGAAGACCCGGAACATTTTATGCGAGAATTTGAGAATTTTACGCAATCTTGTAATACTTGTCATGCTGCTGAAGAAGTGCCTCATTTTAACGTAAAAATTCCGGATGTAAGGCAAAGCCCGATTCAATTAGATTAATAAAACTGATTAACGATGAACGATGAGCAACTAACGATTTCAGATATTGAAAAGTCGTAGATCAGGGCCTTACCGGGTTTGGTTGTCCGTTCCCTGACTCATCCGATCACGGGAAGTGGTCGGATGAGGGGCCTTCATCGTATGATTCCCCGTCATCCGATGAATCGAAAGGGAAGAATCCCGGTGATCATGGGATCATCCTGGAAAAGTCAGGTTTCTCTGCATTCTTCAGCTATGAAGTGGATTGTAATCGCAACATTTACCTTCCAGTTATTTTCCCGTGCGGGAACTTTTTACCTGTGAAGATCCGGGCCAGCTCTTCTGCCATTTGTTCCGGGGGCAGGTTGCGGCCGTCAGTTTCCGATGCGATGAAATCGTCTACCCGGGGAAAATCCTCTTCGCTCTTTCCTCGGATTACTTCCTGCATGTCCGTTTCGATGCGGCCGGGATTGAAGACGGCAATCTGTACGGGGTGTTTTTGTGTTTGCTGTTCGAGTGCGGCGGTTTTTGCAAGCATATCGATACCTGCCTTGCTGCTGCAGTAGTGGCTCCATCCTTGGATCGGCCTGCGGGAGGCTCCGGATCCGACGAAGACCACCCGTTTGGAAGTCGGCAGTGTCTGAAACCGTTTGACAAACAGGTGGGTCAGTATAGCCGGCGCTACGTAGTTCAGTTCCAGGTGGGCACGGTAGTCAGATGCCGCGTATTTACCCAGTGGTCCCACCGGTTCGATTGTCCCGGCATTGTTGATCAATCCGAGAAAATCCGTCTCGTTTGTGTGCAGGGAATCCAGGACCGGATGGAATGCCTCTTCCAGCTTATCGGTCCGGCTAAGGTCTATTTGCCAGGATTTAATATCAGACCCTTTTTTCTTTGCTTCGGTTGCCGTTTCAGTGGAGTCGCCTCGTGAGATGAGATGAAGCCGGCGATCAGGGTGGGCCAGCTGTATCGCCAGATGGCGGCCAAATCCTCTTGATGCACCTGTGATAATAATTTCCTGCATAGTCAGTATCTAATGTTGATGTTATTCCCTGAACCATGTTAATGTATTGAATGGATAAATCGTTTCAGTTTCAGGCTGTTTTTCCCGATAAAACTTAAAAGAGAAAATCCAATACATCTAAAAAAAACCTGCCGGGATGGAATGATTTCTGGTTAGGTCTGATTTTGGTAATAAGGATGTATTTGTTTAATAATTAAAAAGAGAGGTTCTATGCCATTAAAAAAGTTAATTAGCTTTTTGGATGAACACGGAAAAAAATACGTGGTAATGACACATTCCCAGGCGTATACTGCTCAGGAAGTAGCCGCAGCAGCCCATATTCCCGGAAAGGAAATGGCGAAAACGGTGATGGTAAAAGTTGATGGTGACATGAAGCTGGTTGTATTGCCTTCAACCTATGATGTTGATTTTGAGGCGTTAAAGAAAGCTTTGGGAGCCGCTGAAGTTGAACTTGCCAGTGAGGATGAATTTGAAAATTTATTCCCGGATTGTGAGTTGGGTGCCATACCGCCTTTTGGGAATATGTTCGACATTGATACTCTGGTGGCAGATTCCCTGACCGAAGATGAAGAAATAGCATTCAATGCCGGTACTCACAAAGAGCTGATAAAAATGAATTACAGTGATTTTGAGGAGCTGGCACAACCCCGCATTTTACCACTCGGTGTGAGAAAAGTATAAGCCGGTATGATCGAT
>SLKH01000362.1 GCA_007134665.1 Balneolaceae bacterium | reverse complement strand
TATTCATTGACAAAGGGCATTTCAGTACCACCTTTACGAAGGATTCGATATTGAGATGGGGAAAGTATCTCTTTCCATTCTTCATCAGTTTTAATCACTTTGTCGCTGTTTGAAGTATCACTCATAGCTGTTTGATATGTGATTTCTGATAATAAATTCTCTGTTTGAAGAGCTGTAGCTTCAACTTCAGTATCTGAATAAGTACAGCTTGCAAAGATTATTAAAGATATAATTGTTATAACTACAACTCTGTACATATGCTTCTTATTTAAGAGAATTAAAAACCGTTTATCGGATAACGTTCCTCCTATACAGTTAACAATTTAACCCGTAATGAGTTCCCGCATGAATGGAAGGTTAACACTTACCTGAACGTTTTAAAACTGATGAATATCATATTAGAATCAAGTCCCGGATTTATATTACCAACTCCTGCATTTGACAGATGATGGAACCGATATCCGATTGAAAGGCTGTTATTTTGACTGATTCTGAACTGATAACCGATACCAAGATCAATGGTAACATTCAGGTTGGTCCCATCCGGGTTGGGAAATTTTTTTTCAAATAAAATGAATCCCAAACCGGTGTCTGCATAAAAATGATTTCTTGATCCTGACCTTGTGATCGGAACAGTGAACCGAAGAGGAACAATTCCAAGGCCGGAACGCTGGGTTTTGGGGCCGGAGTGCCCGTTTATCGGGTAATTCATCCTGCCAAAGAGAACTACTTCACTGGATAGAAAAATATTCAGGTTGCTGAATTGCAAATAACTGTGTCCAAAATTGAATCCAATCAGTGATAACTGAGTGTTTTTCATTTTTGCAAACAGTGATGAAGAAAAAGGGGAGTGAGCCGTAAACAGTTCAATCGAATAGTTGTATTGATCAGGTAAGTTATCGTGGTCCTCTTCTCCGGCAGACATTGCCTGAACCGGCTGAACTGCTAAAATAATCAGATATAATCCTATGATCTTTTTAATTTCAAGCATGTTATTCAGCCTGGATTACAGATCGGACTGAAGTGTTCAGTGAATAAATAACCCACACATGTTCAATTATGTATTTTTTGCATAGACAGATAATAACCAAACTCCAGCCCATGCAAAAGCAGTGAAATACCAGCTAAAAATTATCAGTACAACGACATTAATACCATATAAAAAATGATAATAAGAATCTGGTACTGTTGTTCTGCTTTTTGCTGTAATTGCCCTTAACTGTTCACTTATCAGTACCAAGAGTTTAAAAAATAAAATAAAAAAGGTATAACCGATAATGACATAGTTGAGCCACTCCAATTCAAGGAGAACGGCAGAAATAATGACAGTAGTAACGAGAATGTCAACGAACAGGTCTTGTATTCGAAAATTTACTTTTGCCATATAAATAATAAAAAAGCCCCGACAAATATCGGGGCTTTCAAAATTAAAACGGGTTCTTACTGTAGAGCAATCACTTCGATTGCGTGAAGACCTTTGTCTCCCTCTGCTACTGTAAACTCCACTTTTTGGCCTTCAATTAACTTTTTGAAGCCATCAGACTGTATTTCTGAATAGTGTACAAAAACGTCTTCACCACCATCCCGGGTGATAAATCCATAACCTTTCCCGTTATGAAACCATTTAACGGTACCAACTTCACGTTCATCACTCATAATAACTATTAACTTTAATTCACATTTATCTCACCACAGCAATCAATAAAATTTAAGATTGAAGTGATGGCTGAAAATAGCTTCTTGAAACTATTTAAGCAATCTTTAAAAAAAACTGTGTGATTTAAGGTTAAATCTGAACGCTGAAGCCCCCCTGGAAACTACGGCTGCTTCCGGGTTCGAAGTATCTGCCGAAATTATTATTGACCGCCACAGATGTGTTATATCGGACATCAAACATATTATAAACAGAGATAAAAGGCTGAATCTTCCAACTGTTAAAATCAAGGCCGGAGAAGGTCCAGCGGCCATTCAATAACAGATACGAGTCGTTTGTTGCACTGTTTTCACTGTCCGCATAATATTCGCCAATCCATTCCGCATCCATGCTGATGGAATGATTGCCGAGAAACAGAGAGAGAATGGAACCAAACCTGTGCGGAGCTACACCGGGCAGTTGATTGCCTTCAAAATCCATCCCGTCTTCATATATCCCACCTGCAAATCGTGCATCAATCCACGTATACATCAGTTCCAGTGCAAGAAACTCTGCAGGCCTGAGCCGGAAGTGAGTTTCAATTCCAAAATGATCGGCATCCCCACCATTGCTGAAGATGGCTTCTCCGTCAATTTCAGTCTCCTGGATGATCTGGTCTGTAACATGCTGATAAAACCCGGTAATTTCATAATCCAGATTCAGTGGGTCAAAATATCCACGGAATCCGGATTCGATTCCAATTGTTTTTTCCGGGTCGAGATCCGGGTTAAATCCGGGCAGGATCGTCCCTTCCGGGCCGAGCCTGTTCTTGAATTCGGTCGTTGTAGGTGATTCAAAAGAAGTACTGAAATTTGAAAACCACCTCAAATTGCCAAAGTTATAGTGTACCCCTATACTTGGATTAAGGGTCGTAAATGTACGGCTGCTCTCGGCATTATCAATAAAATCGTCGACTGCAAAGACCATTCGGTCGCCGCGAAGGCCAAGGCTCAGGGTAAATTGGTCAAAATCAAAAACTGTCCGGGCAAACAGGCCCTGGCTTCGTACTTTATCAATCTGATTGATAATCAAATTATCCCCGGGATTCCCACCATCATTATTGCGCTGCTCCCTGTCATCCCGCTGCCAGTTCATTTCACCTCCGACCTGTAAGTTGAATGGCAGGTTATTGAAATCGTACGTGGCACGGGTCCCACCGGCCCATCTGTCAACAAGAATATAGGGGCCCGGTAACGGATTCTTCAGGTCTCGGTGAGTACCATGTGCAAGCAGTGTAAACAAGCCGCTGTCAAAATTCTGAATATACTGGCCCGAACCCATGATTTGATGAAATTCTTTCCCCGACTGCGTATTGACATTAAACGGCCAGGCCATGGACGGGTTATTCTCAGCATCTTCTCCGGAAAGCGATCCCGGATGCTCTGCATTCGGCATACCTGCATAGGCGACCCTGGCTTCAAAACTCGATTCTTCCGTAATATCAAAACCTGCGGATATCCCGCTTCGTATAAGCTGCGCTGCACTGTAATCCCTGTAGCCATCCGTATCATAATAACTTCCATAGGCGTTCCACCTGATGCCCCCGATACGGTCGTGCCAGCGGATCTCCTGTTTCATCGTATTGAATGACCCCAGGTAGCCTCTGTAGTAGAAGTTAGGTGAGTCAGAAGCAGGGCGTGTGCGCATGTAAAGTACCCCGCCGCTGCTGTTACCCCAGAAAGTAGCAGATGGCCCGCGGAGCAGTTCCAGCGACTGAACCATGGCAGGGTCAATCATATTCATCACCGTTTGCCCGTCAGCAACTGTCAATGGAATATCATCGAGCACAACCTGAATACCCCTGACACCAAACTGGGATCGCCAGCCCATACCACGGACAGTCATACGTTCACCCAAGGCATGATTCTCACGGTTGCTGATCCAGACTCCCGGCAACGTAAACGTAAGTTCATCCATCGTTGACGCTCTCCGGGCTGTGAGATCATCCAAAGACCGGCTGAGCGTTGATACGGAGATCGAAGCCCTGTCAATGGTAATGGAAGAATGTGCTGCTTCAACTTTGATCTCCTCAAGTTCAACCGAGAGAGTGTCATGAATCACCTGGCCATGCATATTCGATGATAAACCAGTGAACAATAATAAAAGAAGAGACAGGACTATAAATTTACAGATATTGAAATTCTTTGTTGAAAGATTCATCATATAATCAAAATTAAACTTTTTTACTCATTATACGTACTCTGTGTAGTGAATCACTTAAACATTCTTTGTTAAGGAATACGTTCAAGTTAAACAATGACTGAATTTAAAAACATATTAAAGGTTCATTTAGAATGGATTGTATTAACAGCCGGATTGATACTTCTTGCACTGACAAATCCGGTTGCTCCGGGATTTTCACTTTGCTTGTTTGAAGCAGCCGGAATATTCTGTCCGGGGGAAGGGTTAGGTACGTCCATAGCTTATATTTTCAGGGGCATGTGGCATGAAGCCTGGGTTTCACACCCGGCTGGTTATTTAGCATTACCTGTACTTTCAGTTCGTATCATTCATCTGATTTATTATCGTATCATAAAACCAAATTAAATATTGACTATGGCAAGCCTGTTTGAATATCTACCTGAGCTCGAAGGTGATGAAGCAATTTATATACAAAAAATATTGGAACCAATGGATGAGGAAACTGCCCGAACATTCAGCAACATCTACAGAGCAAGAAGGAAAGATCCTGTAACAATATTAATGATGGCATGTGTCGGTTTCTTTGGTGTGGCAGGTATTCACAGAATATTTGTCGGCCATATCGGGATGGGAATACTGTACCTGTTCACAGCCGGTTTATGTCTTATTGGTACAATCGTTGATGTTATTAATTATAAAAGCCTGACCTTTGATAATAACAGGGAAATCGCACGTGAAATACTTCAGCTACTTGATTAATAAATGACAAAAAAGACACCCAAACTGATATCATGCAACTAATAAGCTTCCATGTACGTAATAATTAAAAATTGAACGAGACGGTTTATGAATGGCCTTTAAGAATTTCGTTACTCTGTTCTTCCTGGTTTAGAGATAACCTGGATTTTTCATTTCAAATCCAGGGGCCTGAAAAGCTCACATCAAATCTCAGAACCTTAAATGGCAGTAT
>SLKH01000142.1 GCA_007134665.1 Balneolaceae bacterium | reverse complement strand
GTCAGAAAAAATAGTCGTTTAAATAAAATGGACGTGGATCAAGAATGGAATGCAGAACCAACTTATTTTGTCAACAACATCCGGATTATTTAGGAGGCAACCGGCAAAAGAACCGACAAATAGTACCCTTGCATAATGAATAAAGGACTTATAACATATTGAAAATAAATAAATAATAAGCCTGATTAAACCGGCAAAAAAACCTGAAACCAGATATAAACGCCAAACAAATTGCTTTTGACACAATCCGGATCCTGGAACAAGGGTCTTACCGGTCACCCGGTGGAAAGAGGGTCGAGCTGTCGGATGCCGTGGATGACTGCGGAGTATTTCAAAACGACCCGCAAACCGTGGCCGGGATCTTCCACACTCTTCTCGGCCCGGGCGGCCCCTTCCGGAATCGATTTAAGTTAATCCTATTTTCTATCCTGGATACCACTTCCGATGAGAGGATTATCCGGCCTTTTCGGAAGCTGTTTCTTTCAGAGTTAGATCGTTGATATGGCCACTCGGCCAGCATCATCATCTGACTGATCTGCGGAAGCAGCAATTCAGATGTTGGAATCATATAAATATTGGCTTTTTCACCAATATCTTAAACAAACGTATCTTTACCGCTGAAGAGGAAATTTAATCATGTAGCTACTCTACAGGAGGGCTTTTGTTTGAAGTAACTCTGACTAATATATGGCTGTCGAACCCACTTCACCAAATCTTTCTTTAGATGCCATATTAATAGCAAATTGAATGATACTAATCTATAACTAATAACAAGTAATGTTAGTTTATTGATAGGATTATAATCACCAGATTGTTGCAGTTCACTGATTTCTTCCTAAATTTAACCGGTATCATGAGATTCAAAATGTAATTCAGAGCAATGGAACAGCCGGATTCGAAACTTGAACAGGGTAGGGAAGCTTTCAGTCAGGGCGAATGGGGAAAAACTTACAATCTTCTGGCATCGATAGACAATGAGTCCCCATTGCAGCCGTCAGATCTTGAGCTTTTGGCAACTGCTGCTTACATGACCGGCAGGGACGCCGACTGTATTGACTTCTGGTCCCGGGCACACCAGGAATACATACGCGCTGATGATCTGAAAAAAGCTGCCGAATGTGCCTTCTGGACCGGTTTGATTTTGTTTAATATGGGAGAATCTGCCCGGGGAAACGGGTGGAATAACCGTTCGAAAAGTCTCCTGGAGGACTACTCTCAACCATGTCCTGAAACGGGACTCGTCCTGATTCCGGAAGCTCTGCAGCACCTGCGCTCCGGCGATACCGATACTGCCGCCGAAATCTTTATAAAAGCCGGAAAAACCGGAAAGCAATTTAACAACCCGGATCTCATCACCTTTTCCCGGCTTGGCCTTGGGCAAACACGAGTCCTGGAAGAATCTTTTTCGGAGGGCACAAAATTGCTGGATGAAGCGATGGTTTCCGTAATTGCTGAAAAAACATCCCCTATCGTCACCGGAATCGTTTATTGTAATGTATTGAGCATCTGCCGTAAGATCTGTGATATGCACCGGGCCCGGGAATGGACGACTGCAATGAGCCGCTGGTGTGATTCCCAGTCCGAACTGGTACCATATCGCGCTCAATGCCTGGTTCGCCGGGCAGAAATCATGCAGCTGCAGGGAGACTGGGAGGATGCGATGCATGAAATTGAAAAAGCCCATAAACTGGCAGGCAAGTCTATTCCCCCGGCAGAGGGTGAAGCGTTTTATTGTCAGGGAGAACTTTTTCGGTTACAGGGAAATTTTTCGAAAGCGGAAACCAGTTATCGCAGGGCAAACCAAATGGGGCGAAAACCACAGCCCGGCCTGGCTTTGTTAAAGCTTGCCCTGGATCAGCCGTTGGCAGCTATCGAAGCGATACGGCAGGCAGAACAGGATAACCGGGACCCGGGTATCCGTTCAGCAATTCTGCCGGCATTTATTGAAATCATGCTGAAAACAGATCAGCTCCAGGATGCACAAAATGCTGCAAATGAATTGTCCGGCCTGGCAGAAAATCTGGACACTCGTTATCTGAGAGCAATCGCAAAACGGGCAAAGGGGCATGTATTGCTGGAAGAAAATAAACCCCGTAAAGCGCTTGAAAAACTTAATCAGGCATGGTCTACTTTGAAGCAGGAAGGTGCCATATATGAGTCAGCCCGGACCCGGGTGCTGATCGGCTTGGCCTATCGAGCACTGGACGCTCCCGAAACTGCGGAACTGGAATTGGATGCTGCCAGTTGGATATTCCGCCAGCTTGGAGCCGCACACGACCTTTCACGTACCGAAATTCTGATCCGAAATGCCGGTTCAGAGAAAACCCATGGGTTGACTCCACGCGAGCTGGAGGTTTTGTGCAACCTGGCTACCGGTAAAACCAACAAACAGATCGCTTCAGAACTGTTTATCAGTGAAAGAACTGTGGACCGTCATGTCAGCAATATTCTCGGCAAACTGAACCTGCCCACTCGCTCTGCTGCAACGGCTTATGCCTATAAACACAATCTCCTCTGACTTGTATGGGTAAAATTACCCATTCTCCTCATTTTTGAAATTTGGGTACCCTTCCCGATTCGCAGCGGTTATCCATTCTCTATGTTGATTCCGAAGTGTAACTGGTCACAAAAATTTCGGAGGTCTCATGAAGAATTTGAATTCATCCGTTCAAAACGACTACGAATACAATAAGGATGAGAACCGGGAAGCCATTATCGAATCCCTTCCCGTTACTGAACGCAGCCTGGAGATTGCCGGTCTCCAAACTTCGGTTTTGGAGGGTGGCAACGGCCCGCCGGTTGTCCTTCTACACGGCCCGGGCGAATCGTGTATCTGGTATAGTCTCACTTGCGCTCAAGATTAAAAGCGCATGAACGCTCTGCGGTCTATGATGAAGATCGTCGGTGTACCAGTTATTTCACCGGCAGAACTTGAAAAGATCCGTAAACCGGTATCACTGATCTGGGGTCGTTATGACCGGGCCAATAAGCTGAAGATTGCCGAAGTAGCCAGTAAACGGTATGACTGGCCTTTATTCGTTATCGAAAATGCCGGAGATGATCCGAAAATGGAGCAGCCGGAAGCACTCCTGGAAACTTTGTTTCAACAACTCAAACCGGAAACTGTGCACTCCACTTGACGTGAGTATGACATTCAATCATTGAATTTGGCAATCTACCTGTGCCAGGGCTTCGAGAGTCAGGGGTGGTTGGATAAGGTAATGAACTAATTTTTCAACTTATGATCCTGTACTTATTACTGAAACCACCCCCGGTCTCAATTTCTCAAACCTCACTCAAAGAAATTCAAACCCAAATCCAAACCAAACTTCGAGGTGATACCCATGACTCAACTTAAATATGATCAACCAATCGGATTAAAAACACCTGAAAATTATGAACGGTATTTTGTTTCGGCTATTGGCAGACCGCTGGCTGAAGACCTGGTCCGGCAGGCGAATATTCAACCCGGTGAACGGGTGCTGGATGTAGCCTGTGGAACCGGCATCGTTACAAGGCTGGCTGCCCAAAAAGCCGGACCGTCCGGCACGATCACCGGACTCGATATCAATCCCGGCATGCTTGAGGTGGCACGTTCGGTCATCAGCACAGGTATACCGGTGGATTGGCATGAAGCCGGTGCCGAAAAGATGCCTCTTCCCGACGAAAACTACGATGTGGTTCTCTGCCAGGTCAGTCTCCAGTTTGTCGAGGATAAACCCGCTGCCCTGAGCGAGATGCACCGGGTCTTGGCAACTCCCGGTAGAGTTTACATAAACGTCCCGGGAAAAGCTGGGGAGTTGTTTTCCATCTTCATTCAGGAACTGGAAAATCATATCAGCCCTGAGGCCGCAGGATTTGCCAGACAGGTTTTCTTCCTGAATGATACGAAAGAGCTCCATCGGCTCTTGCAGCATGCCGGCTTCAAAAATATTGACGTATCCACCCGGGAAAAAACGTTCACGCTTCCATCCCCAAAAGACTTCCTCTGGCAGTATATCCACAGTACACCGATGGGAGGTGTGGTGGCTGACGTCGGTGAAAAAAAGCAGCTCGCCCTTGAACAAGCCATCGTGCAGAAATGGCAAAAGTTCAAACACAACGGCGGGATGAAGTACCGTCAGCAGATTCTCACGGCCACAGGAGATAAATAAATGCAAATCCAAATCCGGGTGACAGCCTCTGGGTTAAATTGGGCCGGAGGTTTGTCATCAACTGGTTTTTTTCAGGGTTTCCACAACTGTTCACTGACATTCGCAAAGTATTATGGTATTTTACATTCTATAAAGATGGAATGGAAATGTAATCTTACTTATTAATACCCCTGAAATATTAAGAGTCCTGAATTACAATGTTTGACGAATTAACCGGCTATAAGAATAACGACCACTTCTTTCTCAATCCTGACGATTCTTTGGCAGATGTTTGTAATGCCCCACAGTCGACCAGCGGTGTTTATATTGTTTATGAATTGGCACACGGAGACATTGAATTGATCTATATCGGATCATCGGGCAAGGTATTGAACGACGGGACTATAAAACATCGGGATGGTGGATTGTACGACCGAATCGTGAACGGAAAACAGTTCGGGAAACCGAGAAATAAATCCTGGCCTGAAAAAATGAAACAAAATCAGTCTGATGCTCTCGATATCTACTGGTATGAAACAGTTACCGGTGACTCTTTTGACCCGCCCTCCTATATAGAAGCCCTGATAACGATGAAACATCTTGAAACTTTTGGGAGATTGCCGCGATGGAATGAAGAGTTTTAAAGAGGGCAAAATTCCGGATTAAGCACGTAGTCCCAT
>SLKH01000165.1 GCA_007134665.1 Balneolaceae bacterium | reverse complement strand
TGATCCGGTCCGAGAGCCTGGCATCCACATTTGCCCTGGCATTAAAGCGTGTGAAATCAGTTCCCACTACGACACCTTCCTGATTCGTAACTCCTGCCGAGATATAGGAAGAGACTGTTTCATTACCACCGCTTACCGATACATTAACTTCATTTTGATAAGCTGTTCGCCTTGACACATCAATCCAGTCTGTCCCCGCACCATATTGTGACGGATTTTGATACTCTTCAGGTACCGAAGATGCTTCACCAGAAGCAACTCTTCCTGTCCAGACATGATTCTGGAACTCGGCAAATTGCCTTGCATTCGCCATATCCGGCCTCATCCACTCAATATCCTGCTGAAGACTGGAAGAAGCTGAAACATTGATGACAGCCGTTTCACTCGGGGCTCCGGATTTTGTTGTAATCAAAACAACACCATTGGATGCTCTTGAACCGTAGATCGCTGTTGCTGATGCATCTTTCAATACTGTAATGGACTCAATATCCTCCGGCGGAATATCCGTTAAAGGATTACGAAATCTTGCCGCTGCCTGATTAGACGGTTGTGGCAATGCAAAACCATCAACAACATAAAGAGGTTGTGAACCCGCACCAACTGCTCCAACTCCCCTGACCTGAATCTGCGGAGCACCTCCGGGAACACCGGTTGGCATGGTTACATTAACACCGGAGATTTGTCCCATTAATGCCTGGTCGGGGCTGGTAATCGGATTTGATTGCAAATTCTCAAGCCTGACGGTACCCACTGAACCGGTCAGGTCCTGGCTCCTCTGGGTACCGTACCCAACAACAACGACATCATCAATTGCGATTGCAGATACTTCCAACTCAATGTAAAGTTCATCTCGTCCCTGTACATCAATTTCCTGAGTCTCAAATCCAACTGCAGAAATTGTTAATACGATATCCAGGGATGAAACGGAAAATTCAAATTCCCCATCCAGGTTTGTAGCAGTTCCCGTACTGGTTCCCTGTACAATCACATTTACACCTGGTATCGGGTCACCAGTACTGGCCTCTACAACCTGGCCTCTTATTATTTCCTGTGCCGCTGCTTCCTCCGCCATTCCGGACAGAAAAACTATGAGAGGCACCATTAGTAATGGTAACACTATTTTTTTTAGTAACGAATGTATTCCCATTCTATTCACCGTTGATTAAAAGTTTTAAAAGTGAACGTTGATCCCAAATACATCTCTGTATTTTTTTTCAATGCACTTCTATGAATTAATGATTGATTTTCAATCCTACATCACCAGTAGTTTATTTGATATGGCAAAAGTTTTATATAGTTATTTGTCATATCTAAATACTTCACACTGACGACTTATCGCCCCTATAGAGTAGTCTATTTTTTTATCCTACTTTCTCTTATTACTTAATTAATTAAATATTTACTTTAGTTTACTATATTTACAATAATGTAAATATTCACTTTCCTCTTGATTAATAATATTTATATCTGATTACATTTTTATCTTGAAGATAGGATCATACTAAATAATGAGTTACATCTTGGGGTCTCATTAATTTGATTACCTGAAGTGCTAATCCCCTGTTTTAATATAATTTTTCAATTAAGGATCGATCAGTTGGATTTATAATTGATTTGATTACATAGATTGAGTGGCCTGTATTGGTTTGACACGATGAGAGCATTCCGGCTGCTGTCTTTCGCATGCAAACTGACAGTAATAATTACTAAAAAAAATCCTGAACCTGCTCTCCCGACCGCTGTCGGGATGGACTAATGCCATACCAAGCGCACAAAAAAACCCCGAACATTTTATAATGCCGGGGTTTTTATTTCCTTCCATCTCAGAATTGGAAGGATTGAATGATGTGCCTGTAGGGATCAGAAACAGGCACATCTGATAAATTTAAATTTTAAACAACCTGCTACCAACCGGGGTTTTGAGTGATCTGATTATTACTTGCAGATATCTCTTCCGGATGAATCGGAAGCAGGATTTCATGAGGCTGAATATTATAGACACCTGAAATTCTTGGCTCACGGGTTTTTCTGCTGGTGGCCTGTGCTGAAGCAACTTCATAAGCTACACCAAATCTAAGCAGATCAAACATGCGGTGGCCTTCACCCAGAAACTCAACAGTTCTTTCGTTAAATATCGCCCGTCCAAGTGCATCATTCTCCAATGCAGTCCCTTCCAGCATAAAGCTGTTGAACACATTACCAAGGTCAACCGGCCCTAATCCTGCACGGTCACGGACTTCGTTCACATATGGAAGCGCCACTCCGGCTCCATCATTGTTTCTCCAGTGCGCTTCTGCAAGTGAAAGAAGTACATCCGCATATCGGAGAAGTATAATGTTCCCTTCCATTTGACCCTGGGCATTGATATAATCGGGCCACAGGTACTTATTCATCAGATAGATCGTACCGTCATGAGAAACTTCAGGATAATTGACATTATCGGGATCTACCAGAGGCTGTAAACCTTCAGTAAATCGTTGATCATTATCTGTGTCTTCATAGAATTCCATCATCTCATAAGATGGGTACATTCCATTATTGGACGGGTTAACGATTTCATCTACGATTTCGCCCCGCTTATGAAGCGGAACAAGCAGTGCAGGTGAAATCGCCTGTGGCTGGCCTGTTACATTCGCTCCAAACTGGAGTTCGAAGATCGACTCTTCGTTATTCGTATTACCCGGGTTAAATATATTCCGGTAACTGTCCAGAAGTTCATATTGTCCCAGTACATCTTCCAGCTCACTGATAGCCGATCCGTAATCGCCGGTATTCAGGTAAACTTTGCCAAGCAATGTTTTTGCTGCACCTGAAGTTGCCCGGCCAGGCTGACTCCATGTTGGCGGAAGATTGTCTGCAGCAAAGATCAAATCAGGTATGATCAGGTTGCTGTATACTTGTTCAACCGGGCTGCGTTGCTTATCAATAGCCACATCCGGGGTTGTCTGTTCCGTGGTTACAATCGGTAAATCACCAAACATCTGAACGCCAAAGTAATAGGAAAACGCACGGATAAACCTTGCCTGTGCTTCTATTTGATTTCTCTGGGTTTGATCAGTCCACTCAATGTTATCGAGTCTTTCCAGTACGATATTGGTTTGAGCAACTGTTTGAAAGATTTGGTTCCATTGTCCCCGGGGCACAGTATTGGATGGCACCGCAAACCACTCCTGGAACGGCTGCTCGTTTACACCCGGCAGGTTAATATCAAACTGTCTGTTGATGGCATCGAACCGCAATTCCGTAATCAACCGAAATTGCAGGTTATGTACACCTGCCTGGGTTCTCAACCGTGCATAAGCACTGTTTACTCCGGCCTCAAAATGAGAGGGCGAATTAAAGTACTCCACTGTGGAAGTAAATGATTGGGGGTCCGGTGTCAGGAACTCCTCACACCCGGCCCACACAAACATCAGACAACCTGCCAGAATACTCGTGATTTTCATCCTACGGTATCTGTTCTGATTATTTTTATTCTTTCTATTCATAATGATCTAATTAAAATTCGTATTGTCATTGAAAGTGACTTACACGATTGCTTACAAATCGATACTAATACCGAAAGTAAATGTTCGTGTGAGTGGGTAGTTAAACCAATCCGAATTCAAACGGATACCGTGGCCATCACCAGCTGAATCTCTTTGAACCTCGGGATTTCCGTCATAACCTGAAATTATGAACAGGTTTGTACCGGATACATAAATGCTTGAACGGGTGATCCCCGCAAAACCTGCAGGCAGGTTGTAACGAACCATCAGGTTTCTCAGCCATAAGTTACTACCATCAGCAACGTTCAATGTATGCTCGCCTCTGTATCGCCGGCGCTGCTCACCACCACCAAGAGGTGTTGGATGGATTCCGCTTCCCGGATTGTCTTCCGACCTCCAGAAACCTTCCACATAAGCTGCAGCAACATTAAAGAGTCCGTCAATGTTTTTCGCAGTCCGGAAATATTCACGCATATAAACATCACCGCCGTAACGGCCTGTAATGGTTGCACGGATATCAAAATTACCCACACGGACGTTGTTTGTTAATCCGTATGTAAATTTCGGATGCGGATTACCAATCACAGCAAAATCACCACCTACTTCTGGCGGGCCTGGATTGATCACACCATCACCGTTAACATCCCTGTACCTTAAATTACCCGGAATGTCACCCGGAGCCGATGGATTATTTGCAATTTCCTGCTCGTTTTGCCAGATACCATCAACAACGTATCCGATAAACTCACCGATAGGACGGCCTACCCTGGCTTGCGATTGCGGATGGCCTTCACCACCTGCTCCAAACAATGGCTCCCCATCTGGCAGAGAAAGAACTTTATTTCTGTTTAAAGAGAAATTGAGATCTGTTGACCAGAAAATATTTTCCCTGACAACATTTACTGTGTTTACAGAGAACTCAAACCCTTTATTTTCCATTGAACCCAGGTTGTCAGTAACACTTCCAAATCCGGAGCTGGTTGGCAGTGTACGGCCCAACAACATGTCTTCTGTTGTTCGGATATAACCGTCAAGGGTAAACCGGAGCCTGTGATTCAGAATGGCAAATTCAATACCTGCATTCCATTCTTTATTTCTTTCCCAGCCTAACAAATTATTGGCCATGGAAATCAATCGACGGCCACCCGCTACAGAACTGCCATACAGGTAATCATCGGTCTGAATCACACCAAGTGCAGAGTAGTTACCGATCTGGTTATTACCGGTCAATCCAAAGGAAGCTCGAACTCTCATTTCGTCGAATGTATTGCTTAAACCCTGTAAAAAGGATTCATTCAACGGATTCCATGCAATAGCACCTGAGGGGAAGAAACCCCATC
>SLKH01000347.1 GCA_007134665.1 Balneolaceae bacterium | reverse complement strand
TTCTCAATAGACTTGAACATCTATTGAAATAATTCTATAATAGACATGTAAGTCTATTGAAAAACAAAACGACTATCCATGTTAATTTTGCTTCGTAAAGCTGTAAAATTACCTGTTGAATTGTTAGCCATCCCTGGCGAAATGGTCCATTCCGACTATTCGAGGCAGTGGCTGAAAGTTGGAATGTTCAGTTTATTCTTATCCGGACTGTTTTCACTGATTATTGTAGCAGCACGAACTCCGGGAATAGCTGAAATGATCAATGACCCCTTGTTTGCCCGGAAATCTCTGGTGCTTCATGTGGATTTTGCATTGGTTGTGTGGTTTTACGCTTTTTTAGCAGCTCTATATTATTCTCTGGCAGACCGGATCAATCCGTTTCTTTTTTCAATCGGTATCAAACTGTCCATTGCCGGTATATTTTTCATGATGATTCCGGTGTTTATACGTGATGCCGAACCGATACTGGCGAATTATATTCCTGTTTTAGACCATCCTTTCTTTTTTGCCGGCCTGTTAACACTCGGAGCAGGGTTTGTTCTTACATTTTTGAGTTCCATGTTGCAGGGATCATCTGAGATAGATAGAGTTAAACCGGAATTTTATACCGCCTGTGCTTCCTATGCTATTAAAAGTGCCGGAATTTTGTTCATCATTGCAGTATTTACAATCATCACATCTGCACTCATCACCCCGGAATTATCTACCAGGCAGATGTTTTTTGAGCTTTCGATGTGGGGGGGCGGGCATATCCTTCAGTTTGCCAATGTACTGGGAATGATTACGGTATGGTTAATCCTGCTGAAGAAAATTACGGGTAAAGATATTCTATCTGAAAGATTGAACAGATGGTTGATCATGATTCTTGTTATACCGGCAGCGATTTCACCTCTTCTTCTTATTCAGGGTACTTCCTCACAGCTTTATTATTCCGGTTTCACCCATCTAATGAGGTGGTTTATTTTTCCGGTGGTAACAGTTTATATGATCATTGGGATCAGGGCTGTCTGGAGACATTACCGGAATAAATCAAAATCAGTTTCTCACCAATCAAACCTGTATTTAAACGGGTTTGCTGTCAGTGCTCTGCTCACTCTGATAGGCTTTATCCTTGGTGCCATGATCAGGGGTTCAAGTACGTTGATTCCGGCTCATTATCATGCTTCACTGGGAGGGGTTACAGTAGCTTATATGGCGATGGTATTCATCATGATGAATTCCTATGGATATAAGCTGAAATCTGCCAAAAAAATCCGGATGATGAATATTCAGCCGCTGTTATTCGGAATTGGTCAAGCCATATTTGTAGTGGGTTTTGCATATGCGGGTATGATGGGAATGGGGAGAAAAATGTTTGGGCAGGATCAGAGTATTCACACTATGGAAGCATTTGTGGGTTTGGGTTTAATGAGCATAGGAGGGTTACTGGCTATGGCCGGAGGCTTTCTGTTTATCTATATCGTGGTTAAATCAACAATCAACGGTAAAAATCATACATAATATGGAAGAAGAAAAAATACATCCGATTCAGAAGTTTATGGACAACATATGGTTGTTACTGGCCCTGGGTCTCGCAATTCCAATTTTATCATACACTCTCTGGGGATTGATAGAACTGTTAACAATTGAGCAGGGTACCCTCCCCTGACTAACTTTAAAATATAAGGACATGAGCATATTTCATCCTAAAGGAAACTGGTACCGTCCGCCAACCGGCTCTGAAAGGCTGTGGGTGGGCCTGGCCCTCGCCTGGTGCCTGGTTATGTCAATAACTATGCCCTGGTGGCATTTCCAGGGAAAACAGAATGCACCTCAGACAACCTATGAAGTAGAGCCTGAGGCATTTATTCAAAGGGTACATCAATTTGTGGAAACAAATCAGGTTGGTGAAATGAACAACGTACCCATTGTTGAACCTGAACCGGGAGGAGATGCATATCTGCTGGGACAAATGTGGAGGTGGTATCCTGTTCTGAAACTGAAGAAAGATCAGACATACAGAATTCATGTCTCATCTGCCGATCTGCAACACGGGCTCTCTATCATTCCGATAAACATGAATATTCATGTATTACCCGGGTATGATTATGTGATGGAGATCACACCTACAACATCGGGTGAATTCAGCCTTATCTGCAATGAATTCTGTGGAATCGGGCATCACTTGATGACCGGAAAAATAATTGTCGAAGAATAAAAACTAACTGATGCTATGAGTACAGATACTGTAAAAGCAGCTGCCTACCGGGTTTGTGAAACAACGGGTTTATCCATATTCCTGAAAGCGCAGTTCTTTGTAAAAATCAATGCCGTACTTGCCGTGATATTTTTGCTGGTAGGTGGAATTGCAGCGTTGCTGCTTGCACTCACAAGATGGTCGAATGTGATGCTGCTGAATGATATCTGGTATTACCGAATGGTTACCCTGCACGGAGTGAACATGCTGGTATTCTGGATTATCTTTTTTGAAATGGCCATACTCTACTTTGCGAGTACGACCCTGCTGAATACGAAGATGTTTTCGAAAAAGCTGGCACATACTTCACTGGCACTGATGTTTGTGGGGGCAGTAGTGACGAATTACATCATTCTGAAAGGCCAGGCTGATGTGATGCTGACGTCATACCCGCCGCTTGAAGCACATCCACTCTTTTATTTGGGGATCATATTATTCGCTGTAGGAGCACTAATCGTAGCTTTTAACTTTTTTGCAACACTATATATCGCTAAAAAGAATAAAACGTACGAAGGATCAATGCCACTGGTCACCTTCGGGGCAGCGACTGCAGCGATTATTGCCGTTGTAGCTTTATTACACGGTGCAGCTGCACTGGTACCAACATTTTTGTGGTCGATGGGCTGGATGGAGATGATGGATCCGGGAGCATACAGATTGCTTTGGTGGGGCCTCGGACACCATTCCCAGCAGATTAATGTGGCTGCCATGGTGTCGGTCTGGTATTTCGTGGCAACAATGAGCACCGGGGCCAAACCGCTAAATGAAACCGTGTGCCGCGGGGCATTTATATTATATATCCTGTTTATAAATCTTGCGGCAGCTCACCACCTGCTTGTCGATCCCGGACTGAGTTCAGAGTGGAAAATCTGGAATACATCTTATGCAATGTATCTTGCAGTATTGGCATCCATGATCCACGGTTATACAGTACCAGCTTCAATGGAGGTGGCGATGAGGCGGAAAGGATATAACAAGGGAATCTTTGGCTGGTTTGCCAAACTTCCCTGGAAGGATCCCGGTTTCTCTGCTGTGGCATTATCAGCGATCATATTCGGTTTCATCGGCGGTATTACGGGTGTGACACTTGGAACCGAGCAAATCAACATTATGGCACATAACACTCTCAGGATTCCGGGCCATTTCCATGCCACTGTTGTTGGTGGAACAACTCTGGCATTTATGGGGCTTGCATATTACCTGGTGCCACTCATATTCCAAAAAGATTTCTATATGAAGAAATTGGCAAGAATCCAGCCTTGGTTATTTGGAGGAGGAATCGTGATCATGTCGCTCGGAATGTCATTTGCCGGAACCTACGGAGTTCCAAGAAGAACCTATGACAGTGATTTCGGAGGTGCAGTACTGGAAACAGGATTTGACCCTGTTGCACATATCTTCCTTGGTGTATTGGGAATCGGTGGTGTCATTGCCTTCATCGGATTGCTGCTTTTTCTTGTACTGATTGTAGCCGCTGTTTTCTTCGGTCCGTCATTGAAAGGTCAAAAGATGCCGACATGGCAAACAGATAAAGAACAGAAAATGACAGATGAACTGATCAGTAAAGGATATGAGGAAGAAGGCAAGGATTATCACGTCAAAACTCCCGGAACCATTGTTTTGGTACTGATCTTCCTTCTTAGCTTTGCCATCTATTATTTCGCCAACTGGGCTGCATTAGCAGATCTGTGGCACATAAGATAACAGGGTTCAGTGTGTCAGTAATGCAGTGTGTCAACTATAATGATCCTGATCGTCATCAGATCTTCAATTGACGCACTGTTTACAACTGACACACTGATCACCTGTAGTATTGAAACACTGAAACACTGAATAAGATCGTGTTAGAAAAAATCGAAACTTATTTTACTTCCTGGCGATTTCCATCATTTATGCTGGTTACGCTGTTATTGTCATGGATCGTAATTATGATCATGGCTTTTGTACCGGTAAGTGATTCCACCTGGGGCGCATTCGCTGAGGATTTCAAGGTGTGGTGTTTCGGTTATGACCCTGAAACCGGGTCTATTCAGTGGATCTATCTGTTCATGTTTACCATCAATCCATTGATTTTGGCACTGGTGATCCTGTTTGTCTGGAGTGAACCGCTCAGAGCTGTTTATAAATCTCCGGGAATCATCAGCAAACAAGCATCCCTGGCCAGTTTGCTGGTGCTTTCGGTTTCCGTTTCTTTTTTACTGATGTATGAGGTGCCAGGTGAAGAAGAGCTTGCATTCCGGCCCGAAGCTATCAGGGTTTCATTGACTCCGCCGGAATTTGAGTTGATAAACCACAAAGAGGAAAAAGTAAGCCTGCAGGAGTTTAAAGGTAAAGTGGTGATACTGACTTCTGTTTATGCATCCTGTGCTGATACCTGCCCGATGATTCTTGATCAGGTAAAACAAACCCTGGATATGCTTACACCGGAAGAAAGAAATGAAGTGATTCTCATGGCAATAACCATGCAGCCGGAAAAGGATACTCCGGAATTACTAAGCCAGGTTGCCCGGTTTTACAGGCTTGAGGAATACAGGGCACACCTGCTAACCGGAGATGTTGATTATGTGAATTCCGTACTCGATAAATTAAATGTATCCCGATATCAGCGGGAAGATTCATTTGAAAT
>SLKH01000096.1 GCA_007134665.1 Balneolaceae bacterium | reverse complement strand
CTGACCTGCCGGCCTGAGTCGGCTACAGAATAAAATCAGTATCCGGGATTCTGCGGAAATGCACTTTCACCTCCCGCAGTCCGGTCAATTTGAGTTTGTGGAATTGGCCTGAGCAGGTGATACTCTTGCATTAATCCAACATTTGCAACTTCCGGATTGTATTGATAGGCACGATCCAGTAGCATGCCGGTTCGTTTCAGGTCATACCATCTGAACTGTTCACCCATCAGTTCCCTTGCTCGTTCATCGATGATGGTTACAAGGTCAACTTCACCCGGAACAAGCTCCATCGCCGCTTCCTGGCCTGGCCACGCTGCACGCCTGCGAACGATGTTAAGATGCTCGGTTGCATCTTCAACTGTTCCGCTTCCCAACAATAATGCCTCTGCAGCAATCAAATGAGTTTCTGCCAGCCTGAACGCAAGAAAGTCACGGCCACCCTGGGTCTGGTTCATTTCAGCCCTGTTCGGATCTTCGTGTTTCTTAAGCGTCGGGAAATCCCGCGGGTTGTAATCTGATGGTGAGAGAACCGTATATGGCTTCGCTTGCTTTTCTGCTTCAGTCCACTCAACACCAGGGAAGTAAATCGCAGTATCACCTTCAGCAATTTCAACGCCATCTACTCCATTTACTGTAAATGTACCTGAAACCGTAGCATAGAATACATCACGGAAAAAGGCATTATACCTGGAGTCGAACTCACGGGTGTCAGGCCCTAACAGGTCATCATAGAGAAACTCGGTGGGACGGTATCGTTTCCATGGCCTGCCATACTGGACGACCCGGTTCATTCCGGGCATCTCATCATAGGTAGTCAGGTAATAGAGGTGTGAGTTATTACCGCCTTCGTTGAGCAGCAGGTTATATGTATACTGCATGGACCAGATTACTTCTTCGTGAACTTCATTCCCAACAGCCCAGACATCAGCGACATCTTCCAGCAGTGAGAAATTGTAATTATTAATGACACGTTCAGCCAGTGCAGCCGCGCGGTCATAATCATCAGGCTGGCTGTCAGCTTCGGAAGCATAGAATTCAGAAGCCCTTGTCAAAAGAACCCGTGCAAGCAGGTGTTCTGCTGCCGGCCTTGTTGCCCGGCCATAGTCACTTTGTTCTATTGGAAGATTATCGATTGCATGCTCAAGATCGTCCACAATCAGGTCAAATACAGCAGAAACCGGTGATCGTGAAGCTTCGATCTCAACACCCTGGGTTTCTTCTGTCGTGATATGAACAGCTCCATATTGCTGAACCAGGACAAAATAATAGTGAGCACGGAGAAACCTCATCTCTGCGGTTCGTACTCTCACAATATCGGGGTCGAGTCCTTCTACCTGGTTCCCACGGCTGATCGCGGTGTTGGCCATATTGATTCCTTCATACATGAAATCCCAGAGTTGACTAACCCAACCTGTGGCTGGATTCAACTGTACACCGTAGAAGTTCCACTGTTTGTGGCTTCCGTCCGCTCCTTCATGGAAGATATCCACACCGTAACCTTCCGTCATACCATGGCCTCTTTCGGTGCCATAATAGTGCCTCAGGTTGGTATACGCTGCATTGACGATTTCATTAAACCCATCAGGTGTGTTAAACCGGGTATCGCCTACCTGGGAACGGACCTCTTCATCAAGAAAATCGGAACAGGACACCGCAACCAGTGCTGCTAAAATAACAATTAATAAATATTTAGTATTAAACATGGTTTATCCTCATCAAGTGATTAAAGTGTCAGATTGATTCCGAACTGGATGGTCCACTGGGATGGAGTGTTACTACTTGTACTGGTTTCCGGGTCCACGCCACCGTGATTCTGCACATACGGTGCAAAGATATACGGATTTTCGGCATTTACGGAAAACCGTAGAGATTGCATTCCCAGTACTCCCTGTGCAATATTTGCAGGAAGGCTGTAGGAAAGACCGATATTTCGGACTCTGACAAAGTCACCGTTGAAATAGGCTCGTGTACTTGCCCAAATCGGGTTTTCAAGGTCGGCACGGGGCTGCGGAGCTTCGTTAGTCGGGTTGTCCGGAGTCCAGTAATCCACCCTGAGGTTGTTATACCGGCCTGTCATTGGGCTGGAACCACCTGTGTGAATACCACTGTAAATCATGTTTCCGAAACGTCCGACAAGGAAAACAGACAGGTCAAAATTGCGATAGCTGAACTGATTGCCAAATCCACCCTGCCATTTGGGCTGTTCCTGCCCGAGGATCACACGGTCATCGCCACCGATACTGCCGCTTCCGGTTACGTCTCTTACCTTGATCTCGCCAGGACGCTGGCCGTATTGTGCGGCTTCCGCAGCTTCATCAGACTGCCAGATTCCAATTTTTTCGTGATTAAAATGAACATTGATCGGATAGCCGATAAACCACTGGTTTCCGACGTCATCTTCGGCACCACCGAAGAGTTCCACGATCTCCTCTTTGTTGTAGGCGATATTGAAATTACTTGTCCATTGGAAACCGCCAAAATCAGCAGATCTCACATTTACGGTATTCAATGCAGCTTCAAACCCGGTATTTCGTGTTGAACCCACATTTTCCAGAACGCTGTTAAATCCACTGGTTGTCGGGATCGCCCGTTCCAGAAGCAGGTCTTCCGTGTTTTGCCTGTACACATCAAACTCTGCAGTTACCCTCGAATCAAGCAACTCCAGTTGAAGCCCCAGGTTCAGGGATGTTGTGGTTTCCCATTTCAAGTCGTCATTTCGAATCTGGCTTGGTTTAAAGCCAAAGGCGGGTGAATCACCGAAGACGTACGCTGTCCTGGCGGCAAGTCCCTGTGTTCTGTAGGGATCGATACCGGTCTGGCCTGCTTTCCCCCAGCTTAGCCGAAGCCTGATATCATTTAATAAAGTGGAAGGTGTAAAGAAATTTTCATTAGAGATATTCCATGCAAGTGCAACAGATGGAAAGAATCCGTACTGGTTTTCAGCACCAAACCTGGAAGAACCATCCACCCGGCCTGTCAACGTCAGCAGGTATCTCTGATCGTAGTTATAATTGGCTCTCGCCATGTATGATACAAGTGACCATTTTTCATAATCTGAACTTGCAGAAAGAATTTCTTCAGCCGCCCCAAGATTGTGGTGACGCATATCTGTTAATGGAATACCCCTAACCGATACACCTCCTTCCTCTTGTGTAAACTGCTGCATACTGAATAGTCCCGTGAAATTCAGTGTGTGATTTTGAGCAAGAGATTGTTGGTAATTCACAATATTTTCCCATGTGTACTCAAACCGGTTTTGGCTCTCTAACTGTGCTGCAGCCGGTCCACCCTGTCGTGCACGGGACCGTTCTGCCTGGAATTGATTATCCTGTCTTGACCTGATATCCGGTGAAAAATTGACGCGGAAATTAAGGTTGTCATTGAACATATATTCTGCAAAAATATTGCTGAGAATCCGCTGTGTTTTGATCTCATCCACATAGGTTTCGGGCAATACTTCAAGCAGCGGGTTGGTTCGCTGTGCATCCGGTTTCGGTTCCAGCCTGAGTACACCGTTTTCATCATAAGGCTGTGTTAAAGGAGTATTCTGAATAGCCTCATTATAGTAATTACGGCTGGCTCCATTTGTGATGCTGTAAACACCGAGTGTTGACGTTCCGATTCTGAAATTATCTGTTATATCAAGATCGATATTCAACCGCGTGTTATATCGCTGAAAGTTCTCAGGGGCAAGAATTCCACTGTGGTCCAACCCACCAAAAGAAACAAAATAGCGTGTACTTTGTGAACCCCCGGCGATACCGAGCTGATGCTGATGCCGCACACCGGTTTGAAGCATCATATCCTGGTAATCGGTCCACGTTCCGGCCTGGATTTGTTCGTATTCTGTGGGATGGAACAGATCGGCATCAGGCCTGGGATCACCGGCTGCGCGGAAGGCTTCGCGCCGCAGTTCAGCCCACTCTTCACCATTCATCATATTCACTCTCCTTGTCCGCTGTGAAAAACCAACAGAACCGTCGTAGGTCAATGTCATACTTCCATCATAACCGCGGCGGGTTGTTACAATGATCACACCGTTCGAGCCGCGGGCACCGTAAATAGCAGTAGCAGAAGCATCTTTCAATACCTCAACAGATTCGATATCCCGCGGATTGATGTCACTGATTCCACCGGATATAGGTACACCATCAACCACAAAAAGCGGATCGTTGCTGGCCTGTATTGAACGGTTTCCACGGATCCGGATCGTTGCACCCTGATGTGGTTTGTTACCGCTTTGATTGACATACATGCCGGCTGTTCGTCCCTGTAACCCTGACTCAATGGAAGTAATGGATACTTCATTGATATCTGCCGACGAAACAGATGAAACTGACCCGGTAAGGTCACTTCTTCTCTGAACACCGTAACCGACAACAACGACATCATCACCGAGAATTCCCATCTGGGTCAACTCGATATTATGTGTAATTGCTTCGCCGTCTCCAACAATTACGATTGTTTCATACCGTTCATAACCAACAAAGGTAGCGACAAGCGTATAATTACCGGGTTCGTTTAACTGGATTGAATAATTCCCGTCAATATCAGTAGCCGCTCCGGTCTGAAGCTGCTGGATAAAGATATTCGCACCGGGTATTGGTTCATTCGTACTTGCATCAGTAACGGTGCCACTGATTGTCTGCTGAAAATCATCAACAGTTGTGGCAGCGCTTCCTGAACTATTATTTAAATCTTCCTGGTCTGAATTCACTGTCAGCGCATTGGCAGGCGAGCTGGCCAACGACAGTGATCCCACGATCAGGAAAACAAATGCAATAAATGTAGTTTGTCTCAATGTTCCCATCATCTATCACCAAATTAATGTTATCGTTTCGATTAATACCATACTGCAATACCCGGATTTAAACTTGAACCG
>SLKH01000051.1 GCA_007134665.1 Balneolaceae bacterium | reverse complement strand
TCCAATATCCGGGTGTACAGGCAGGCGCTGAATACAAATTCTTATTTACAACGTCAAAATGTTCTTTTACAGGACGAACTGAGTCGTTTGCGCTCTGTTGAACAACAAAACAGAATTTTGCGGGAACTGCTTGATTTCCGAACTGATTATGAATATCCGTTAATACCGGTCATGATTGTATCAAAAGAGTTAACAAGCATGAATAATGGCCTTACCGTAAATGCAGGAACCAACAACGGAGTTGAACACGGAAATCCTGTTGTCAACTCTGACGGATTGATCGGAGCCGTTATATTTACTACTGGTAATTATTCACAGGTGATGCCCTATACGCATTCAATGTTCAAAGTAAGTGCCCGTATTCAGGAAAGCAGGGCATTTGGAATCGTATCCTGGGAAGGAAATCGACATGACGAACTGGTCATGCGACACGTTCCTCAAACAATTCAGGTAGAACAAGGCCAGATTGTTGAAACGTCAGGCTTTAGCAATCAATATCCGCCAAATATACCAATCGGTGAAATTACGCGTGTAGAACCTGAAGAAGGTGTTGAAACCCAGGTCATTTACCTCCGGCCATTTGTAAATCTCAATACCCTGGCTGAAGGGTTTGTACTGGGTTTTCAGCCGGATACAGCAATTCAGGAGCTAATGGATCTGCAAGAGGAGCTGTTTTGATTCGTTCCGAACATATACGTGACCTTCTTATTGGATTTGTTTTTCTGGCAGTGCAAGTAATTCTTTTCCGGCATCTTCAAATATACGGTGCTGAAACAGATTTGATTCTAATTTATCTTTTATGGATATGCACTAAAAAAAACAGAACGGAAGCGCTGTTGTATGCGGCTCTTTTTGGCTTCCTTCAGGATGCCATGACAGATTTATGGGGTCTGCATACGTTCACAAAAACACTTTTAATTTTTATTTCACACAATTATCTGAATAAAGTATCTGAAAATCGTTTTATTTTATGGCAGATATTCTTAATTCTATTGGCTGCTGCATTTCTTCATAACATGATTATGATCCTACTTGGTAGTTTTTTGGAACTCTATTCCAGTTCTATCATTGCCTGGTCGATGTTAACGATCGGAAGTGTATATACAGCTATCATAGGTAGTTTTTTATATCTGGTTCGAACCGAATAAGTCAATGTCACCAACAAGAAAACGAGACATAAAATCTTCTGCAAGAATACTTCAGGCTTTCATCCTGCTTATATGGATTGTTATGTTCGGGCGATTAATTCAGCTCCAGATTGTCGATTATGAAAAATACGCACCGATCAGTAAACAGAATTTTATCCGGCAAGATTTTGTAAACCCGGCCCGTGGATTAATTCTGGACCGAAACGGAACGATTATCGTTGAAAACGAACCGATTTATTCGATCACCATCAACCCGGTCAGTTTTGACATGTCAAAAATTCCGCTTTTGGCAAAATTGTTAAATACCACCGAAGAAGATGTATTAGACAGAGTTACCCAGGCCCAGCAGTATTCATGGTTTCGGACTTCAAGGTTATTTACTGAAGTCAGTTTCGAATCTTTCTCAAATATTCAGGAAAATATCTGGCAGCTTCCCGGAATCGGTCACCAGATAGAAAGTAAACGACATTACCCGTTACCACTTCAGGCGTCTCATACAATTGGATATCTCAGGGAAGCATCTCTCGAGGAGTACCGCAGTTCGGACCGCATCCGTCTTGGCGACAAGATCGGGAAAAGTGGAATTGAGATGGTTTATGAAGAATACCTGAGAGGTGAGCTTGGAACGAAATATAATCGGGTCAATGCATACGGCCAGGCTCTTGGTTTGTATGAAGACAGTAACCTTAACAACTCTCCAACAAAGGGGCTCGATATCATCACAACACTTGATGCTGAACTTCAGGTGCTTAGTGAAAGAATCATGGAAAATAAAAGAGGTGGATTGGTCGCATTAGATCCACAGACTGGAGAAATTCTTTCAATGGTCAGCACACCTCAATACGACCTGAGCCGGCTTGCCGGAAGGCTGGATAGTGATTACTGGGCACAAATCAATTTCAATCCGAACACTCCTCTCTTTAACAGGGCAATTTCATCAAGACAACCACCGGGATCTACCTTTAAACCGTTTATGGGATTAATTGGATTACACCTCGGATTGATAACAAGGGATACTGAAATTTATAACAGCGGGGCTTATTACAGAGGCCGTGCTTATGGAGATTTAGCCGATCCGGGAGATTATAATCTTGAAAGAGCCATTACCAAATCCAGCAACACTTTTTTCTTCTGGATGATGGACCGTATCGCGACAAGGGGTTATCTTAACCAATGGAGTGAACTGGCCAAAGATTTTGGTATGGGAAGAAGAAATTTTATTGATCTTCCCCATGAAACTGTTGGGATCATGCCTGACAGTACATATATGAACTCAACTTTTGGTGAGAGACGCTGGGGTATTGGTGACCTCATGAGCCTGGGTATCGGCCAGGGAATGGTATCCGTCTCACCCCTCCAAATGGCTGTAGCAACAGCATCAATTGCAAACGGCGGGTTCAGGGTTCAGCCACATATCGTACGTGGCATCAGAGAAATGGATGGAAGTATTAATTATACGGATCCCATCCGGGAACGCATTGACTGGATACGGGAAGACCACCTGCAGATTGTTCAATCGGGTATGCGAGGGGCTGTTACAGATGGTGGTGGACGCTGGTATGCAAATCTGCCAGATATACCCGTAGCTGGAAAAACAGGTACATCACAAAACCCTCACGGAGAAAATCATGGCTGGTATATTGCCTATGCCCCTCTTGATGATCCGAAAATTGCCATTGCGGTACTAATTGAAAATGCCGGATTCGGTTCCATTTCAGCCTCCCCCATTGCTTCACTTGTCATTGAACAGTATTTAAAGGGTGAAATAGAGAGACAGCACGTTCTTGAATATGTTCTGAATTTTAACCCGTGGGAAGATATCCCGGAAGATTCTGATACAGAAGAGAGCGCTGCAGAAGAAGTTCTTGATGAAATGGAGGCACAACCATGACAATTTTCAAAGAACTTAACTGGGTTCTTGTTTTTATCTGGGCAAGCTTAACTGCTTTTGGACTTGTAGCTATTTACAGTGCAACACTGGGCCCGGTTTCTCAATTTCTTCCTGCTTTTATCCAGGAAAATTTTATGAGACAGTTAACATGGGTTGCTTTGGCAATTGTTATCATTGGTGCAATACAATTTACATCTCCCAGGACCTTTCAGGGTGCATCCTATCTATTATACGGTTTTGCAACTTTCCTGATGATAATAACCGTCTTCTTTGGTACCGAAGTCAGTGGTTCCAGAAGCTGGCTGCGCCTCGGTCCGATTAACCTGCAGGTTGCTGAACTCATGAAACTTGCTACAATTCTTGCCGCTGCAAACTATCTAACAAGCAGGCGTGATATATCAGCCGAAAATCTGAAAACAGCTTTCACTGCATTGTTGTTTTTTATCGTACCTGTAATTCTATTAATTCTTCAGAATGAAACGGGTGTCGCAATTATCTTTCTTGCATTGCTGCCATTTGTACTTTTCTGGTCCGGGTTGCCACATGGTATTTCCCTTTTGATGATTTCTCCTGCAATTATCGCTTATTTTTCAGTAATTGACTGGCAATACGGGCTCATTGCGGCAATCGTGTTTACGTTCAGTATATTTTTTGTTCAAAGAAGGCACTGGCTTACAGCTACCTCACTAATTGTAGGATTGATGACTGTAATCGGTACCGAAGTTGCATTGCACCAGGTATTACAACCTCATCAGACTGCCCGAATTGAGGCATTCGTTAATCCCAACCTCGATCCGCAGGGATCCGGATGGAATATCATCCAGGCTACAACAGCAATTGGGTCAGGCGGACTGACAGGTAAAGGATTCATGGAGGGCACTCAAACACAATTACGTTTTTTACCGGAACAATGGACTGATTTTATCTTCTGTGTTGTAGGAGAAGAATTCGGTTTTATCGGAGCCGGTTCAATTATGATATTATTCCTGCTGCTCTTTTTCAGGCTCATTAATATGGCAACCCATCACAAGCACCCATATGCTCAACTGGTCATGGTTAGTGTGGCTGCCGTCTTTTTTATACACTTTACGATCAATATTGCAAGTGCAACGGCTATCATGCCGGTAATCGGGTTGCCGCTTCCATTTATCAGCTACGGCGGCTCAGCATTCCTGATCAACTCCATTCTGCTTGGAATCTGTCTGAATTTCGATCTGTATAAACGCTCATTCAGCATCTATAGCTGATTCTTTCTTCTTTTGTTGCATTTCTTCAAAAGAATATTCTGTTTTCAGGTTAAAGCTTTTTCGGTGATATTTGGTGAATCCGTAGCTTTTTAATCCCTGATAGTGTTCAAGTGTCGGGTACCCAACATTTGTTAACCATCCGTAATATGGATATTCATCGTGAAGATCTCTCATCAGTTGATCACGATAGACTTTGGCAAGAATCGAAGCAGCACCAATTGATGCCGAACGGTCATCTCCTTTGATAACACATTGATAAGGAATCAGTGACGAGGTATAGCGGTTACCATCCACGAGAAGGTAATCAGGTTCACCACCCGCCTCTGTACATTTGACCATTGCAGTGATCGATGCTTTCAGAATATTCATCTGATCAATTTCTTTTGGACTGCAATACCGGATCGTCCAGTATCGGGCTTCATTCCTGATCTGTACTGCAAGTGATTCCCGCCGGGATTTTGAAAGCGTCTTGCTGTCACGGTAATCGTCATAGCTGCTGCCCGGCGATAATATAACTCCCGCTGCTACTACCGGCCCTGACAGGCACCCCCTCCCCACCTCATCCAGGCCCATTACCCGTTGAAAGTTTTGTTTCCATAATGTTTCCTCAAAAACCAGCCGTCC
>SLKH01000180.1 GCA_007134665.1 Balneolaceae bacterium | reverse complement strand
GATTAGTGTCTCAATACCAACTACTCAATACTTACTACTAAAATTATGGAACCACGATTACAGCGACGCGTTCAACGATATGGCTGGGACAAAGCCGCCGAGTATTATGAAGCATCGTGGAAGGAACAGCTCAGGCCGGCCCAGGATAAACTCATGGAAATGGCCGGACTTAAGCCGGGTGAAAACGTCCTGGAAACCGCTTGCGGTACCGGTCTTATTACGTTTCGGGCGGCTAAAGCCGTACAACCGGGAGGACATGTCGTAGCTACAGATCTTTCTGATGGAATGATTCAGATGGCCGGAAAAGAAGCGAAGAAACAAAATATAGACAATGTTCATTTTCAGCGAATGGATGCCGAAGATCTCGACCTGGGAAATGAATCGTTTAATGCTGCAATATGCGGGCTCGGTGTTATGTATTTCCCGGACCCGGTTCAGTCAATGAAAGAACAATTCAGAGTGTTGAAACCTGGCGGCCGGATTGTCAGCGCTGTTTGGGGAGAAAGAAAGAAATGCGGCTGGGCCGACATTTTCCCCATTGTGGATAAGCGAGTCGCATCTGAAGTCTGCCCAATGTTTTTTCAGCAGGGTACCGGAAATACACATGAGATATCGATGAAAGAAGCCGGGTTTACAGACATAGAGACGGAACGTCTGTCTGTAAAACTTTATTACCCGTCGGATGAAGTAGCGGTGATGGCCGCTTTTGCCGGCGGACCGGTTGCCCTTGCCTACCGAAAATTTGATGAAGAGACCAAGCAGGGAGCTCATGAGGAGTACCTAGAATCAATTTCCGGTTACCAGAAAAACGGGGGGTATGAGATTCCCGGGGAATTTGTGGTTTCCAGAGGAGTAAAACCGATAGACTAAAACGGTAAATGTCAATCAATTATAAATTTTAGTGTAACGTATCGAAACGATTTTCAGTCAATGAATCCGGAGAGCTATTTATGTCAGGAAAATCTATAAATAATGATCCTCCTTCTGTGGGTTATCACAATCATCAAACAATATGTGTCATTGGCGGCGACTTCGCCGGAATATCCGCCGGGACGGCTGGTTTCAGCTTTACCGACACATTCTCCCCCGCAGGAGCCGAACCTGGGGGTTCCAATCGACGAACTTGAAGTGGATGTTGAAGCCGATGTGGACGCCAGCGGTAATTACGGCATTGATGATGCTGAACCGGGGTATACCGGAATGCGCTAAAAGGTCACGATTTATGTCATTCTTAGAATTTTACTGCAATAATCTAACTCATATTCCTTTTAATTTTGCGGTTTTTATACATTTTTATTTCTATATCAAATAATAGATTTATTATTTGTCTTTAAACCAAAGATAAAAAAGAGGTTAGTATGAAGAAATCAAAGAATATCAATAGTAAACCAACGGTAATCAAAAAAGGTGAGCATGATCCGGTGGAACTGGGAGGAATCGGTGTCCACTGGAAAATATACGGAACCGAAACCGATGACCGCTTTTCGATTGTCCATCATCCAATCGCCCCGAAAACCCTGGCAGCACCGCTTCATTACCATCACAGAGAGGATGAATACTCATACATTATTAAGGGAAGGATGGGGGCACTTCTTGGCGATGAAGTGGTCGTAGCTGAAACGGGTTCCTGGGTGTACAAGCCGGCCAAACAGTGGCACACATTCTGGAATCCCGATGATACCACCTGCGAAATCATTGAAGTGATTTCTCCGGCCGGATTCGAAAATTTTTTCAAAGAAATCGCAGAGGTTTGGGACGGTCATGACGAAGACGCAGCCCATCTGACCGATAAATATGGCCTGGAGATGGACTTCGACAGTATTCCCGGATTGTGCGAACGATTCGGACTCAATTATCCATAAGAAGTTCAGGTTAATCCATCTGGATAGGATGCTTGAATCGTCGGGAATCCGTTATGACCTGTGAATATCCGGGTTAGCGCTATGCTACCGTTCCGGTTCCCTATCTTTTCCCTTTAAATAAGATACGATCTATTGAATATTTACCCGATCCGGTAAAAAAGATCAGGATATAGAGATACATAAACATAAACGATTTTTCACTCTGGCTGAAAGGGTCATCGCCATGTACAATAAAATAGGTAATTGCCATTCCGATAATCAGGGGAATCGAAGCCAATCGGGTAGCAAACCCAATCAAAACCAAAAAAGCACAAAAGAATTCAGCGAATGTGATCAGAAACAGTGATACCTCAGGGCCGAGTCCAATTGGATCACGAAAACTCCAATCGCCTTCAAGGATCCTCATTAGCTTGGGGATACCGTGTGTCAGCATGGTTGCAGAGGTAACAATGCGAAGGAATGCAATCGCAACATCAGGACTGATAAATTCATTGATTTTATATGAAAGTAATTTGGATATCATCGGGACTGGCGGTTAGTTTTAAAATAACTGTTGATATATTTCCAACATGGAAAAAACCAATGAAGGTGAAATAGTTCCGGGCCGGTTTAATTTAATTGCCACTTGCCGGAGCAATCCATAACATAAGTGATTTACATAATGTCACAGTGTTGGCTGATCCCATGTCAAAGGTGAAATAAGAACATGGCCGTCATATTACCCCGATACTGATTTGAATTCAATTTTTGTAACACATGTTTACAAGTTCTGAAAATTATCGATTGATTATGTGGGGTATTCCCATCGTAACCATACTTCACAACATGGAGGAAGCAATATTTTTATCAAACTTCATTGATAAGTATAATCAGCTCATGCCGGAATTAAGTGTAAACCTGATCGGTGATGTGACAGTAGGTACCATGTTGTTCGTTTTGTTCATCACAGCGATACTTCCGGTTGTATTTGTCTGGTGGTCGGATATTGAACACCACGTAAATACCTCTGAAATACTGTTATACTGTTTTGCTTTTGCGATGTTCATCAATATTATCCCGCACTCAATCATCACTTTCTTTGCCGGATCCTATTCACCGGGAATGGCTTCTTCGATTTTATTGGTTTTACCTGCTACGCTGTTTCTGTTTATGGCCGCCGTCAGGCAAAAACGTCTTAATCCGGCTCAATGGGCCGCTGTCATGATTGGAGGCCTGTTATTTCATGGGCCCGGTTTGTTTACCCTTCTTGCAATTGGAAATACCTTTTGGGGTTAAAAAACGGTTCAGGTTCTGATTGAAACTTCCTACCTTTAGTACCGATTTATTCCTCATTGATCATCATAACATATAATAATTTATGGATTTACTAACTGAAGCAAATGATGTGATTTTTGCCGGAAATGAACTCTGGCGGATTTTGGTGATGTCTGGCATCATAGCTCTGGCTTTCTTTCTGGGTAAAATTTTAAAATTTTCTTTCAACAGGACGGCTCCCAAACTGAAAGCACATGATCAGATTCTGCTGTCAATCGTATTTGAGTCGGCCGCCAGGTCAATTACATTTTTGGTTTTTGCATTCGGACTTCGAATAGCACTTTCTTTTCTGGTCATTGCGGAAGGTATCCAGGGATTGGTTTTTACCTCTGTGGAAGTTCTCATAGTTCTCTCCATTGCCCATTTCTTTTATCGCCAGGTAGATGTGATCGATACGTGGTTGCAGCGCTTTGCCCGTGAAGCGGATGATAATCAGATCGACGATATGCTCATACCGATCGTTGGTAAAACAATACGGGTCACTGTTGTGATTCTTGCCATACTACAGGTTGCGCAAACGTTGAGTGATCAGCCAATTACCAGTATCCTTGCCGGTATTGGTATCGGTGGCCTTGCCCTTGGCCTTGCTGCCCAGGATACGATCCGGAATTTTTTCGGATCCCTGATGATCTTTGCAGACAAACCATTTAATGTAGGTGAACTCATAAACCTGGAAGATAAACTGGGTGTAATTCTCGAAGTTGGAGTTCGGACAACAAAGATCCGGACACTCGATGGTCATATACTTACAGTACCCAACGGACAGCTTGCAAATATGACTATTCATAACATCGGGAAACGACCTTATATCAGGCGTGTTTTTGACGTAACGATTACATACGATACACCACCGGAAAAAGTGAACAGAGCTCTTGAAATCCTGAAAGATATCCTGGACGATCACGAAGGGATGAACCCGGATTTCCCGCCGCGGGTCTATTTTGATGAAATGAATAGTGACTCACTGAACCTGAAATGCTTTTATTGGTTTCACCCACCTGATTTCTGGCTATACATGGATTTTACCCAATGGGTTAACAGTGAAATCTTCAGGCGTTTCAATGAAGAAGGCATCGATTTTGCATTTCCAACTCAAACGATTCACCTGGCCGGCGATAAAGATCGTCCACTGGATATTGGCGTTAAAAACAAAGATGGTGATAGTTCAAATGGCGCATAACAAGGTTTCAGCAATAACCTTTTTAAGTCATCGAGCAGTTACATGAATATTCCTCATTGGGAAGAACGGTTCAGAAAATTTCTTATCGATGAGTGTAACCACTATGATGATGGTGCACACGGACTGGCACATATTCAGCGGGTAGTTGCCAGCTCAAAAAGGCTGACAAAACTTGAGGGTGCCGATTCCAATATTGTAATTCCTGCTGCATGGCTGCATGATTGTATTGTCGTTCCTAAAAATCATCCGGATCGATCCAAAGCTTCTCAAATGGCTGCTGAGAAAGCTGCCGGTTTTCTGCGCAGATCAGGTTATCAGGAGAAGTATATACATCCAATAAGCCATGCGATATGTGCTCACAGTTATTCAGCCGGGATTCAGCCGGAAACTATTGAAGCAAAGATTGTTCAGGATGCAGACCGTCTCGATGCACTTGGTGCAATTGGAATCGCACGCTGTATGATGGTGGGAGGAGCGATTGGCCGGCCGATTTACAACACCGATGATCCTTTCTGTGACTATCGAGCACCGGATGATCAATCCTGGACGATAGACCATTTCTATC
>SLKH01000266.1 GCA_007134665.1 Balneolaceae bacterium | reverse complement strand
CAGACGAGGGGGTTGGGTGGGTTGGAGATGTGGGTGGTAGGACTCGTCAGTCGAAGGGGTGAAGTTTAGCCCCGAAGCTTGCTGAAACAGACGATCCCTTTTACAAACTGGTCTTCTACCATGAAATCTGCCCGGTTAAACAGTTCGTTGCTCTCTTCGACGGTCCAGAATTTAAGGCCGCTCCATTCGGTGGAATCCTGGAAGAGCCGTCCATACCATGTTTCAGATCGGACCAGGTGCATGACAAAAAATACACCGTTTTTTTTAATGATTCTTCTGCACTCAAACAACACTTTCAGTTCATCGGTCAGCTCATTCAGGGTTCCGCCCATCACCAGTCCGTCAAAAGTTTTGTTAAAAAAGGGCATATTCCTTGCATCAGCCCTGATAAAATAGATGTCGGTTTCATCAGCTTCAGCCTTTAATCGCGCTTCTTCAAGCATTTGTGAAGAATAATCCAGTGCGATGATATCAGAATCCGGAGCTTCTTTTTTAAGAGTTCTTGCGTACAGCGCTGTTGAACAGCCGATATCCAGGTAGGTTTTTCCGGCACCCGGAGATACCCACTTGATCAGCAGTTCCTGCTCCTTTGCGATAGGGAAATCTTCTCCGGAAAGAATTGACAGGGACCGTTTTCTCCATAGGTCTTCATAAAGAGATGCAGTTACACGCCAGTGATTTGTGCTTTGTGCAAGTGAAAGATTTTCAGGTTCCCGGATCAGGTCAATGATATTGTTCTGGATAGGGTATTCATCACCCATTTTGGAGCATATTGTGCCGTTAAACGGCTTGGAAAGCTGGCTGACAGCTCTGGGTACCTCTATTGATGCGCGGTCGTGTATTGGAGATCTGAGTTCTATTTTCATGAGAATCTGATGTTATACAGGATAGTGTACGCAATAGAGTTCAACAGTGTTGCAGGTTACTTCTGAAGTACAATGGAAATCTGCGCACCTTTATGAACACCAAGCATCTCACAGGCGTTGCCTTTGTTTATTGCAATTTCAAGCATCCCGGAACTGCCGATATATGCTGCCGGTTCTCCATCTTCTACATATCCATAGGATTTTACAAGTTCATGGAGTATGGTGTTGCCTACGTAAATTTTCATTCGGCGTGCAAGGTCCAGATTACGAATCAGCTCTTCAGGTATGTTAGAGATAAGATTGCCAAACCGGTCGATATGCACAATCCAGCCCTGAATGCCATCTTTGTCCGAAATCGGGGTAGCCCATCTGTAGGTAACCAGCTTTTCAACAGGTTTGCCAATCTTATTCAATGCCACGCCGTTGGCCAGGTGTGCAGCAACAGGAGCAAAGATATCACGGCCATGAAACGTGTTTGAAGTGTTTTTCCCCCAGTATGACCGGTCGGTTAACTGACATGCTTTATATTCATTTTCATCAGCAATTAGTGAGAAAACTCCGTTATCAGGGCCTACAAAAAATTGGTTGCCAATTTGAAGGGCTACAGGAATCCTGTTTGTACCAACACCAGGGTCGATAACAACAAGGTGAATGGTACCGTCTGGAAAATATGAAGCAGCATTTTTAACCACCCACGCTCCGGCCATAACATCCTGAGGTGGAATTTGGTGAGAAATATCGACGAGCCGAACATTGGGTGCGATTCCCAGAATGACGGCTTTCATCGTGCTTACATAATGATCCTGTAATCCAAAATCAGTTGTAAGTGTGATGATTTGAGACATACTTACGCATAGCTGTTGAGCATCACCGGCATCACCAGCATCAGCATCTGCTCTCCTTCTTCTTCTTCAGCGGGCTTCACAATGCCAGCCCTGTTAGGTGTTGAAAATTCAAATTTAACTTCATCTCCGTCAATATTACTGAGTACATCTGCAAGATATTTGGCATTGAATCCGATCTCCATTTCATCAAAATCATAATCACAGGTGATTGTCTCTTTGGCCTCGCTGCTCATGTCAAGATCTTCAGCCCTGATCGTCATTTTATTTTTGTCGAGCTGAATGCGTATTTGGCGGGTTGATGAACTTGAAAAAACCGATACCCGCCGGACAGTGGAAAGCATCTGTTCTTTGGAGATCATCAGTTCTTTATCATTGTCTCTTGGAATGACAGATTCATAGTTTGGATACTGCTCATTAATCAATCTTGTAATAACAATCGTATTGCCACTCTTAAAGCGTGCATGATCTTTTGATATAGCCAGGTCGCAGTCATCACCATCAAGTGCTTTTACGACAAGTGACAAGGCTTTGTCAGGTACAATAAAGTTAAGTTCAGCTTCGCTTCGCAACCCTTTGTTGTGAAAACGAACAAGGCGGTGGCCGTCTGTAGCAACAAATTTGCTCCCGCCAGTATTAATTTCAAAATAAACTCCCATCATAGCCGGACGGAGGTCATCATTAGATACGGCAAAAATCGTTTTCTGAATCGCTTTTTGAATTAAATCAGTATTGGTATTCAATACCACACTTTCATCCATGCCGGGAGTTTCCGGGAATTCATCTGCCTCTTCACCAACCAGTTTGTATGTCCCTTTGTCGGTTTTGAACTCTATATTCTGGCGATCATCAACTTCAAAAAATACAGGGATATTGGGCAGTTGCCGCAATGTTTCCAGCAGCCTCCTTGCCGGAATTGCAACTTCGCCACCATCTTCGATATCTGCATCAATATATTCGATGATGGATATTTCAAGGTCGGTGGCTGTCAGCTTTAATTTGCCATCTTCAGATTCAAAAAGAACGGTTTCCAAAATGGGTAACGTTGCCTTGGTTGGAACTGCTCCGATGACTGCCGACAAACCCTGGTTCAGGGCATTACTGTTTACATTAAATTTCATAATAGAGATGTGTTAGATGATCGTCTCAAAGTATAGTTTAAGTAATTTAAAAGGCGATTTTAGAGTCAACCTATACTAACAAATCCTGTCTCTTACCGCAACTATGAAACCTTCGATTTTTCGTTCTGTACCGAACTGAAAAATAGTGATCATTGAATTGATAAGCAGGGCTTTTCCTGTCAGTACACCGGAAAATAAAAAGCATCTATTCCGAAAGATATTGATATCTGCATTGAAACCGGTATTTTCAATTGATGCATTCTGATCCGGAAAAAATAATGATTTTAGGGCCTACTGCTTCAGGTAAAACCGGGCTGGCACATAATCTTGCAAAGCAGCTTGATGGAGAGATTATTTCAGTTGATTCCAGACAGTGTTACAAACGAATCGATATCGGAACAGCAAAACCTGGCCGAAAGTTGCTGCAGGAAGTCCGCTATTATAATATTTCCATACTTGATTTAAGTGAAAGTGATTCAGCAGCTTCTTTTGCAAACAGAGCAATGGAATGGGAGAAGGATATAATTTCAAGAGGGAAAAAAGTAATCTACGCTGGTGGAAGCACCCTGCATTTGCGATCGATATTGCAGCCATTTGATGAGTTGCCGGAATCAAGCTCAGATAATCTGGCAAAGCTTGAAGAGGAAGCAAGTTCGAAAGGGATTGAATCACTTTTTTTAAAACTCAAAAAAGTTGACCCGCAATATGCATCCGGAATGGACGGGATGAATCGTCAGCGTATTTTGAGGGCACTTGATGTCTGGATGCAAACAGGGAGGCCATTCAGCAGTTTTCATCAGAAAAAAAAGATTGCCCCCCCCCCAAATCTGTTTGTTTTCGGGTTAAAATGGCCACGAAAGTTGTTGCACCAGCGCATTAACGAAAGGGTTGATTATATGATAAGTGAAGGCCTGGTGGAGGAGACAAAGAGTATATTGCATGACGGATACGCACCGGGGCTTCAATCACTGCAAACAGTCGGATACCGGGATGTAATCCGATATCTGGATGGAGAGATTTCACATGAGCAGATGATAGCGGATATAAAAACCCAGACCCGGCGATATGCAAAACGGCAAATAACATGGTTCCGTCGCTGGCCGTTTATAAAGTGGCTGGAGGCCAATGCAATGGATGGTTCAGAACTGGCTGAGACGGTTAAACAAGGTTTAGCAGCTAATCTGAATAAAGGTTAACTTTAGACTGTCAAAAAAAATAAAATTTTACGTATGTATAGAGCAAAAGTAAACATTACACTGCGAAAATCAATTCTTGACCCAAAAGGGAAAGCTGCCCGTCACGCCCTGCAAAATCTTGGATTAAAAGAGATTGACCAGGTCCGAATAGGTAAACTGATTGAACTGGATATCAATGCAGAGAATGAAGAAATAGCGCGGGAACTTGCTGATTCAGCCTGTTCTCAATTGCTGGCCAATGAGGTCATGGAAGATTATCATATCGAAATAGAAAAAACCTGAACATGCCATTTGATGAGATGGACTCTGTTCTGATGCAGGAAAAAATTCCTGCCAAAGAAAAAGAAGTTGAAGTTGCTGTGGAAGAGGAGAGCGAAGAAAGTGCAGATACTCCATGGCGATTGATCCTTTATAATGACGAAGAACATACATTTGATGAGGTTATCAACCAGTTGATCAAAGCTCTTGGTTGTAGTGTATCACATGCAGAAGAAATAACCTGGAAAGTACATAATGACGGTAAGGCGCTTGTGTTTGAGGGAACATTTGAAGAATGCCTGAAGATCAACAGTGTTTTAAAGGAAATTGAATTAATTACAGAAATAAAAGGATAAAATAGTGTCGAAAACGATAGGTGTAATCATTTTTCCCGGGTCCAATTGTGATCATGATGCATATCATGCAATGAAACACGTTATGGGAGCGGAAACAAAATTTTTATGGCACAAGGATAATAATCTTGATGACATAGATTTGTTGATCATACCGGGGGGGTTTTCTTATGGTGATTACCTCCGCTCAGGTGCCATAGCCCGCTTTTCACCGATCATGCAGGAAGTGGTCAGATACGCTGAACAGGGACGCCCTGTGATGGGCATATGTAACGGTTTCCAGATATTGCTTGAATCAGGGCTGT
>SLKH01000212.1 GCA_007134665.1 Balneolaceae bacterium | reverse complement strand
GAGAGGTTACGGTCTCGATTGATAATATATCAATTCAGGATGGGAATGTTAATTTCAGTGATGAGGAAGGAGGAAAGGGAGAAATTACAGGGATTCATGCCAGAGGATCACTGAATTGGGATTCAACGTGTGATGAGTGTGAATACTACGATATATTCAGTGATATCCATTTAGATATTGGAGAGGTAAAATATCTGACCGGGAACGGCCTATATAGACTTGAAGGATCAGAAATCCTGGTGGATGAAGCTCAATCAGGTATGGAAATTAGTGAGGTCAGGTTGGTGCGCCTTTACAATGATCAGGAATTGCGGGAGAAACTCGAATTCAGACAGGATTACTTTGATGTAGAAATTTCAGGTGTCAGGATAAATCATATCCGGTTTGACAAGTTTCGGGAGAACCGGGATATCCTGCTGGAGGAATTATTTATCGAAAAGGCTGAGCTTCATGTTACCTCTGATCATAACCTTCCGGAAGATCCCGAAAGAGATCCTTCTGATATGCCTCACGATGCCCTGGAGAAAATACCATTCAGGTTAAGTATTGAAAAACTCAATCTTGAGCATGGAGATTTCAGATACTCTGAATATGACCGGGATTCAGTCCGGCCGGGATCAATTCTTTTTGCCCGAACCACTGCTGAAACAACCAGGATTGACAACCGGGCAGATGATCCGATAACTGTAATCTCAAATAGTTATGTCATGGATCAGGGGCAGCTTGATGTTACATTCTTATTGCAGATGGGCCAGGAAGAACTGGATCTTAATGTAAAAGGGAATGCCGGAGAACTTGACCTGACGTTGCTCAACGAGATATTTCTCGATCTGGAAGGAATCTTAATCGAAGATGGAAAGCTTCATCACATTGCTTTTGAGTACGATATGAGATCTGAAAATGCTTCAGGTGTGTTGGACATTATCTATACAGACCTATCCATTGATGTGGTTGACAGAGAAAATCAGGGACAGAACCTGGTAAATGTGATTGAGGGATTTTTTGCAGACCGGATTGTGGTTCGTTCCGGTAGCAGCAGTGCAAGCGGGGAATCAAGAGAGGGAGAGATTTCTGAAAACAGAGATCCGGATTCAGGATTTTTCAATTATTTATGGTCCAGTTTCAGAAGCGGGTTGTTTGATGCAGTTAAACGATTTTAGTTGATTGTTGACGCATCTGAATCTGCAGCCCCGGATTCCCTGGTAATAGTCGGGGCAGGTATGATAGTCATATTTTCAAGACGGTCGGGGTTTTGATTTCTGTGATCCACAACATCACGGATAATTACCTCTTCAACCTGATCAGGATAATTTCGTTTGATATGACGGTAGACTTCAGGGTCACGCTCGCCCGAATCGCCTACAAGGATAAAATCCCTGTCAGGAAAATGTTCCATAATTTGACTGATTTGATCAATTTTTTGATCATAGGTTAGCATTTCATTGGTTGCAAGTTCACGGAGCCCTCTCCATGTATTGATACTTAAAAAATTCTTTCTGACTGATTTCATGTGATAGGATCCTTTTGGAAAACCTGCTTCACCATTTAAAAAATTTGACAGGGGGCGGTATAGCTGCCAGGGAGCACCGGAAACATAATGAAAAGCAGCATGATCCCATTCCCCGTACAGATCAGACATACCGGGTGCAGCACTGAACTCCTTGTAAAACGTATTTCTGACAACAACCCTGGCACCAGCCGGAATTTCAGTCACTTTTACTGTATCATCGATATCCGAGATAATAGACAGGCCTTCCGGTTCAATTAGCTGTACCTGCCCGGAACCGGATATACCCCTTGTGACAGCCTTTATATCAAGCCAGCCATCATCTGTTTCCCGGGATTTCAATATTTCATCGGCAGTCTCCAGAGGTAACTTTATCTTTCCGCTGGTAAAGCCGTTTATGCCGGTTCGTGAAGTATTTCCACGCTGATCTGTAATCAGATAGTGCTTTTCATCCGGGTCACCAGGAAACTGAATCGTCACAGATCGCCGTGATTTACTGTCAGCCGCAAAATACCGGATTCTGTTTCTGAATATTTCTGTGTTTTCAGGATTATGATCCGTAAAATTGCGTGATATGCGTGTGGCAAGACGTACCAGATATGAACGGGGTTCATAGACCCAGACACGAATGGGAATCACCCAATAATCACCATCGGAGTACCCATAGGTCGTATAAATAGTAATCGACCTGTTTTCTGAATTCGTTTGTATGTAGTTGGCATGTGCCGAATCGGAAATGTACAATAAAGCTGATATAAGTAGTATAATCTTCATACTGATGATTAGGTCAGACTTCAGTTTTCTAACAAAATCCGATCAAAAAAGGTTTAATCTTTGGTCAGGTCTTATTTTACGGTATGATGAAATAGTGCGTAGCTATTTTAGTGATGAGGATTGTATATAGAGAAGACAAGCATTGAAATCATATTCATTAATCAAAACTGCCCTGGTTAAATAATCGTGCATTTTTTGTATTTTATTGAAAACGCTTTCATAAGCAAAAAATAAAATGGAAGAAGGATCAGTTTCACCCCCGAGAAAAAAGGGTTTATTACATAATCAGACTGCTACGAATAACCGAAAAATTCAAGAGCGATATAAACCGCTTCATAATATTCGGTTTGTAACTGCCGCAAGCCTTTTTGACGGACATGATGCCAGTATTAATATTATGAGACGGATCCTGCAATCGTCAGGAGCTGAAGTCATTCATTTGGGCCATAACCGTTCGGTTCAGGAGATTGTTGACTGTGCAATTCAGGAAGATGTACAGGGTATAGCCATCAGTTCTTACCAGGGTGGCCATCTGGAGTATTTTAAATACATGATTGACCTTTTAGAGGAAAAAGGTGGTTCACAGATCAGGGTTTATGGCGGAGGAGGAGGTGTAATTACTGATAAGGAGATCCACGAACTGCATGATTATGGAGTTCAACGCATTTTTTCTGTGGAAGATGGCAGCCAGATGGGATTGCAGGGCATGATCAATTTCATGCTGAAAGAATGTGACTTCGACCCGGTGGAAAAGCAGAGACTGGATCTGACAAAAATAAAAGTGGAAAATGAATCGAATCTGGCAAGAGCGATTACCTGTCTTGAAAATGGACACAGCAGTCATCTCAGTTTCAAAGAGGGCAGCCTGATCGATGGTGAAGGCCATGAATTATTATCTGACAATGACCGGAAAAAGTTAAGAGTACCCCTGATCGGAATAACAGGAACGGGAGGCGCAGGTAAGAGTTCATTAACCGATGAAATTGTACGCCGGTTTTTAGCTGAATTTGAAGATCTTCACATCGGAATTATATCGATCGATCCATCCAAAGTTAAAACAGGTGGAGCGCTGCTCGGTGATCGTATTCGGATGAACAGTATAAATACTGACAGGGTATTTATGCGAAGTATGGCAACAAGGGCATCCAATAAATCAGTATCACAAGCTGTGCATGGTACAATATCCCTGTACCTTGCAGCGGGATTCGACATTGTTATTGTAGAGACCAGCGGAATCGGGCAAAGTGGTACAGAAATTGTAGATATCTGTGATATACCGATCTATGTCATGACTCATGAATATGGTGCGGCAACTCAGCTTGAGAAAATCAATATGCTTGATCTTGCCGAAATTGTTGTACTGAATAAGTTTGACAAGAAAGGATCGCTCGATGCATTACGTGATGTCAGAAAACAGATTCAGAGAAACCGGGGAGAGTGGCATTCAAAACCCGAACGTATGCCGGTGTATCCAACGATAGCATCCCAGTTTAATGATGAAGGGGTAAACCGGCTTTTTAAAGCAATTATCGACCGTGTTAATGATATGTACGGCCTTGAATTGAAACCTCAAATTTATAAAAATTCTGAACCAGCTGATGAGTTACAGTCGCAAGCGATCATTCCCGGCCGCCGTCAAAGATATCTCTCTGAAATATCGGAGACCCTTCATAATTACCATAAGTGGGCGGATGAACAGATAGAGATTGCTTCAAAACTGGATCAGGTTGAAGGGTCGTTATCTCAACTGAAAACCTGGAATCCGGAAGATTCTAAAGAGGTTTCAATCCGCCTGGAAGAGATGAGAGACTACTGGTCGGCAAGACTCGATTCAATTTCAAAAGCGATACTGGATGGCTGGGCCGAATTATATGAAAAGTATAATCAGGATGTTTTTAAAGTTAAAATTCGTGATAAAGTCATAGAAAATAAACTTTTTTCCGAGTCGCTAAGTGGAACAAAAATACCCAGGGTTGCACTGCCAAAAACCAGCCATTCAGGTGAACGGCTTCGGTTTGCTCTTAAAGAAAATCTGCCCGGATATTTTCCTTATACCGCAGGTGTCTATCCCTTTAAACGAGAGAAAGAAGACCCGACTCGAATGTTTGCGGGAGAAGGAACTCCTGAAAGGACAAACAAACGGTTTCATTATCTCAGCGAAGGTATGCCCGCAGCCCGATTATCCACTGCATTTGATTCGGTGACTCTTTATGGCGAGGATCCCGATCACCGGCCGGATATCTACGGAAAAATTGGGAATTCAGGTGTCAGTATCTGTACACTCGATGATATGAAAAAGTTATATTCCGGATTCAGGCTTGCAGACCCGTCCACATCTGTATCCATGACGATAAACGGGCCTGCCCCCATGATCCTTGCGATGTTTATGAATACAGCTATTGACCAGGAAGTGGAGCGATACCTTAAAGAACAGGGGCGATGGGATGAGGTGAAGGTTGAAATAAAAGACTATTTTTCAGAAAAAGATCTGCCTACACCATCCTATAACATTGATTTACCTCCCTCTCATGATGGATTTGGTTTGCATTTACTCGGTACTGCGGGTGACCGGTTTATCGAAAGGGAAACGTATGAGAAAATCAAGAATGATACACTTAAAGTGGTTAGAGGTACAGTGCAGGCTGATATCCTGAAAGAGGATCAGGCTCAGAATACCTGTATTTTCTCAACAGAATTTGCCCTGAAAATGATGGGCGATATACAGAAATATTTTACCGCAAAGAAAGTAAGAAATTATTATTCGGTTTCTATATCGGGGTATCATATAGCAGAGGCGGGAGCAAATCCGGTTACCCAGGCGGCATTTACACTTGCAAATGGTTTTACCTATGTAGAATATTATTTGTCCCGGGGGCTGGATATAGATGATTTTGCCCATAACCTGTCGTTTTTCTTCAGTAATGGACTTGACCCTGAATACGCCGTGATCGGACGAGTAGCCCGGCGTATCTGGGCTGTGACGATGAAACATAAGTACCAGGCAAATGTTCGGTCACAAAAACTAAAATATCATATACAAACCAGTGGTCGATCTCTACATGCCCAGGAGATCCAGTTCAACGATATTCGAACCACGCTTCAGGCTCTTCTTGCAATTTATGACAACTGTAATTCACTCCATACCAACGCATATGATGAAGCGATTACAACCCCAACCGAAGAGTCGGTCAGGCGGGCACTGGCTATTCAATTGATCATTAACAAAGAACTTGGTACAGCAAAAAACGAGAATATCAACCAGGGATCGTATTTTATTGAGGAACTGACTGATCTGGTTGAGGAAGCGATTCTAATGGAATTTGACCGTTTAACTCAAAGGGGTGGGGTTCTTGGAGCGATGGAACACATGTATCAGCGTGGGAAAATACAGGATGAAAGCCTGAATTATGAATCGCTCAAACACTCCGGAGAACTCCCGATTATCGGTGTGAATACATTTATCAGTGACAGCAAGGGTGAAGAGGAGGAGAGGGAAGTGGAACTGATCCGTTCAACAGAGGAAGAGAAAGGACAGCAAATCAAAAATCTGGAATTATTTAAAGATCTGAACAGGCCGGTGGCGGACCAGGCAATCAAAGGCCTGAAAATTGCCGCAAGAAATAATGAAAACCTGTTTGAAGCCCTGATGGAGACTGTGAAGGTGGCATCATTAGGTCAAATTACAAGAGCACTGTATGAAGTAGGGGGACAATATCGCCGGAATATGTAAGTGACTGTATTTTTAACCCAAAATTGTCATTGAAACAATCAGGGTTTCTTTTTTTAATTAATGCTCATAAACCTTTGTGTTTTCAAGCGTGTCGGGATCGGCACCGAAACGTTCGGTGCAAAAAAAGTCAAACGACTTTTTTTGGGTTTAAATTTGGTCACTCTTATCCAGGCACGATGATCATCTTCTTAATTTTTTTGGGATTAAGGTTCAAGTTCGTGCTCTATCATATACCGTATGTACCGTTCCGGAAGTTCAAAAGGCCTTAAAGGGGAGATTTCAGGAAGCCTTGGTTTTTGGATTTCGGGAGGCTCCGGTTTCAATTCAGGGTCCCATCGGAATCCTGATAGCTGCCGCCCGATATTCTGCGGATCTTCCGGGAGATGTGATCCATCGATATTCCTGTAAGCGTAAACGGAATCAAGCTCTCCTTCATAAAAGGTAATGGTTGTGGCTCCTGCAGCAATCATTTCAATTAATCCATCAGGCTGGTCGTCTTCATCTTTTAAGTGAAATATAACTTCACTGTTATCAAATACTACGATTTTTTGAATCTCTCCGGCATCGAAAAAAGCTTCCAGGGTATCTCCTCTGAGCTGGTTGAGTCTTCCGGTCAGACTGTCTTCCTGAACGGCTAATGGCCTGACATATGAAGTCAGGTATTTAATTTCTTCGTCTTCCAGCAGTGCTTTTATATAGGGCCCTGTTAACTGGATTTGACCCTGCCAGGCAACCGGGTTAGAAATCAGCCGAAATTCTTCAATATCACTTCGATAGTGTGAGGTGTCGGCAATTGCAGCAAATGATTTTGACCAGATTCTCACATCCTGATATGCGTCGATGTAATCAGCAGTATCGGTTTCAGTGACATGAATAATTTCAGAATTGAGGTGGGATGTATCGGTTTCTGCTTCATTGACCTGCATCATCCAGGCATTACCGGCGAGAAGACGATGGCCGGTGGAGTCCGCTTCAAGATAATTACCGGCAAGAGTGATCTTTTCATCAAAATCTTCTGCGTAAACATTTCCGTATAGCCTGTAAAATTCAGCTTCCCGATTCATGAATAATGAGTCGGCTTCAAGATATTGCGTGGAATCAGCCAGTTGCACATCTCCCCTGAAAAAAGCGATATCAGTATTCTGGAAATAATACCCATCCCTGGCAATCAGTACCCCGCTCTCATCTTCAAATCGTACAGGCTCATTAAACAGGGCAACGTCCAGTATCCGGTCGTAATCAAGGGCTTCGCTGAAGAGGGTATTCTTTTCAGACAACATGATCACTTTGCCCCGAAACCGGGAAAAATCGGTCAGTGTATTATGGTAAAGTGTATCTGACCAGATGATATCATTTTCAGTTTCTATTTGAATGTTAAATGCATGAATCATATTCAAATTTTCAAACTGATAGACACTGTCAGCGTCCATGACCATGTTGTCTGTTGACAGCCGCACATTTCCGATCAGTTTCCTCACAGGTTCACCATCAATAAAACCACCTTCGCCACGGTCAGCATTCAGAATATTTATACGTTCCTGGGCTACAGTGGTTTGTAATATTCCACTTAGAATCAGAAATAAGAGAAGTGTAATAATGTATATAAGGGATGTTTTCATGAATAACCTAATCGACCAATACCCTTCCAGACAAGTCGGTAATGACATAATCTGTAAGATCAGTTTTACTTGTGTAACCACTTCCGGAAAGGCTGTCAGTCGGGGTAATAATGGTTACAAAGCGGTCAGATGATATCCTGTCTGTTCTTTCTTCCCACTTCAAATAATCGCTGAAGAGCTGTCTGTCAGTTACAGTTTCCACACGAACAGAATCAAAGAGTTCAAATTCCCGTTCTTCAGCATGGTAGATTGCCCGTTTACTCCATGCTTCTGATTCCATCTCGCCTTCCTGATCATAGATTTGTACATAAACCGGGCCGCTAATCCGGGTTTCATCACGGTCATCATCCGTATAGGTAATAGCATAACTTCCTTCAATCATGATCCGGCGATGGCCTTGTTCAAGCAGAGTCATTCTTACATCCCAGCTTTCAGTAGTTGCAAGCAGAGAGTCGTGCATAGCCGTACGAATACTTTCCGTATCGTATTCCGATAACTCTCCGCATCCGGAATGTAGTATTACCAGGGCAATAAGCAACAGAATCATGCGCTTACTGAGTACCGAAAAAACGGTCTCCCGCATCGCCGAGTCCTGGTACGATAAATGCATTCTCATTTAATTTTTCATCTATTGAAGCAGTAATCACCGGTACATCCGGATGATTTTGAGTAACTCTTTGCAATCCTTCAGGGGCTGAAATAACTGATATAAACCGAATATTACCTGCACCTTTTTTTTTTAGAAAAGTGATTGAATCATCTGCACTACCTCCTGTTGCAAGCATCGGGTCGACCAGCAGCACCAGTGAACGGTCAATCCCGGAAGGAAGGTTTGAGTAATAGTCAACGGGTTCATGAGTCTTTTCGTCTCTATACATACCCAAATGGCCAATCTTTGCATCCGGAATATAATTGATGATTGCATCGACGAGGCTTAATCCAGCTCTGAGAATTGGAACTACAATAACTTCTGTATCCAGTTCATACCCGGTTGTTTTTTTGATAGGTGTTTCGATACTTTTCTTTTTCAGTGGCAGTTTTTTGAGACTGTGATAAGCGAGAATAGTTGCAATTCTGCTGATTGCCTTCCGAAAACCGATCGTATCAGTATATTTGTTCCGAACAATACTCAGGTCCCTGGAAATCAGGGGATGTTCGATGACAGTCACATTTTTAAAATTGCGCATCTGTTTCCTGATTACATCTAAACTTCAGTGTTTTCGAAATATTTTCTGGTAACATTCAGGGCAACGCCTGATAATGCAAATAGTGCAATGATATTAAAGAAGGCCATCAGGCCGAGCATGACATCACCAAATGCCCAGATCGTTGTAAGAGATACCACAGCTCCAAAGAAATGCATACACACAAATGCAATTCTGTACCAGAAAATTGATTTGAATCCAAACAGATATTGAGCAGCCCTGTCACCATAGTAACTCCAGCTGATTGAAGTTGAAATCGCAAATAGCAATACAGCAAATGTGACGATAAAGCCGCCTCCGGGGACCACAGGTGCCAGCCCGATTTCAAATGCCCGTGATGTCAGCGGTGCGCCGTTTTCAACAACACCTCCGTAGATTCTGGCAAGTTCAACCCCGTCATTGGAAAATGCTGCCGGTGCTATACCTACACCGGTAATGATGCCATCGAAGGGTACGGTTTGTGCGGGATCAGCATACATGGTATCTACCGGTGCGTTGTAACGAAGCATTTCACCATTTACAGGTACTCCGTTCTCAAATTGAAGTACTCCCGGGCCATCCGGCTCTTCATTAACGATGTAAGCAATATTTCCTTCAGATGGGTTGACCGATGCCGGATGGTGCATATCCCAGGCGCCGGTAGAAACGATTACGAGCCCGGTAATTGAACAGACAATTAATGTATCTATAAAAGGCTCCAAAAGAGCTACAACTCCTTCCCTGACCGGCTGATCGGTTTTAGCAGCTGAATGTGCTATAGGAGCTGAACCCTGGCCGGCTTCATTAGAGAAGAGCCCGCGCTGCACACCATAGCTCAATGTGAAAATGAAGGCTCCCGAACCAACTCCGAGTACACCGGCCCTGGGATCAAATGCATAAGTCAGAATCATCCAGAGTGATGGAAGAACCTGGTCGTAATGAATCAACAGAATGATCAAACCTGCTAATACATAGATGGTTGCCATGAAAGGAACGAGTCGTGCTGTTACATACCCGATTCTCTTGATTCCGCCCAGGATTACAGCTGCCACGAGGCTTGCGGTAATGAAACCGGTGATAGCTACCGGAATTTCAAAGTCACTGCTCATAACATCAGCGACCGTATTCGCCTGAACAGCGTTTCCGGTAAGAAAAGCACAGATAGCAGCGGCTATTGAAAAAGCAATTGCGAGCCATTTCCAGTTTGGGCCCAGGCCCTCTTCGATATAATACATCGGGCCTCCCGAGACGGTCCCGTCCGGATTTGTTTTTCGGTATTTCTGTGCTAATGTTACTTCTGTATATTTGATGGCCATTCCGAGGATAGCAGTTATCCACATCCAGAAAAGTGCCCCCGGGCCGCCAAAATGGATGGCAAGTGCTACCCCCGCAATATTACCGATACCAACAGTTGCCGACAGGGCGGTTGTCAGTGCCTGGAAATGGTTGATATCCCCTTCGTCATCAGGGTCATCGTAATGGCCGGTTACAACTTTTATACCGTGTTTAAATTGAGTAATCTGTATAAAACCGAGCCTGAAAGTTATGAATATGCCATAAGCGAGCAGAATTACAACCATTGCCGGTAGTGCTTCCGGAGTATTCCATATCAGGGTTTCAAGCCATGCGATGATACGATCAAATGTTTCCATGTAACAGAATAATTGACAGGTTAACCGTTCAAGGTCGAATGTATAAAAGATTTATGAATTTTTTTGAGTTTAAGACGGTTTTAATACATGATTCTGTTATCGTTGAAGTATTGTATGATACCCGGAGCAAACGGGGCCATCAAATTGTAAGGAATGAAAATATCAGGAAGCATTACACTGAAAATTGATATTATCATTATTTATGGCGGCACTCTCTTTGGCAGAACTAAAAAAAGATGTGAACTTTGAAACCTAATTCATCGTTAGTTTGTTATTGAAGCGCATGTGTTTACATGTTTAATAATCTGACTACTTAATAAGTGGAAATCGTAACTAAAAAATAAAACCATGACCAAAGCTGATATTGTTGATATCATTTCATCCTCTACAGGTTTAACTAAAGTTGAGACCGAAGCAGTAGTAAAAGGGTTTATGGAAACTGTGATTGATGCTATGAAAAAAGGGGAGACAATTGAATTGCGTGGGTTTGGCAGCTTTAAAGTTGTGAAAAGGGCACAAAGGGTTGCCAGAAATCCAAAGACAAATGAAGAGGTCATCGTTCCTGAGCAGTATGTTCCAATGCTGAAAGTATCAAAGGATTTTAAAGAAGAAGTAAATCAGTCAATGCAGTCAAAATAGACGTTAAAATTATTCATTTTGACTGAAAACAACTGATTATTCTCTGCAGAGGGTGAGCTGACAGCATTCATGATGAGTTATATCGTCAGTTTTGCCACCCGGTTCGCATTTCTTGTAAATCAGCTCCAAACCTCTGTTTTCTGATCTTCAGATACGTGCTTCAGAAATCAATACCAATTGAGAAGTAATGAATTGGACTGCTTCGGAAACCGTTACGGTCGTACGCCCATCCAACATCATATCTGAATGGAAGTCCGAGGAGTATAGTTCTGAGACCAAAACCTGCCCCGATTAAAATATCTCCATCAAGGTACGTCGCACGTATATCATTCTGCTGAGGCGCACCATCACGGGGTAATCCTGTGGATGGATCGAGATAAACTTCCTGGCGCTTTGCAACCCTGAAATCAAGGTCTGATGATTTTTGATGGTATACAATCGGTTCTCCTGTTACGCCGTCCTGGAAGTATGAGTAATTAATATCAAATCCCCAGGCTGCTCCGGCATCGACGAAAGCAAGGCCTGTTATATTGTAAAGAGGCAGAATGGGTACAGGGCCTGGTAAGACAGCCGCAAATAATGGAAATCTGAATTCGGCATTTATCAGGCTGAATTTATCTCCATAAAGGGTATTAAATTCATGGCCCCTGAGCGGCGTAGCCGGTTGGGTAAAGAAAGTATCTGCAAGTCGTTCAAATGGTATATCATTGTCAGACCATCGCTGATTGATCCAACCGAGCATTCCTCCCATAAAGAATGTTTGTGAATCAGGCCCATAAGAAGCAGCTCCGGTTCCGCGCAGTGCTATTGAATATCTGGACCCCAAATTAAGATACCTTCTGTAATCGCCCAGGATTGATACAAACTGAGGGGCATCCGGAATTGCAGGTGGGCTTCCTGACACCCTGACGGAATATCTGCTTCCTCCAACTGGTGTGATAAATCCCGGAATCGTGTAATCAGCGGTGTATGTAACCTGTGGATATAAGAATGTACTGAGTTCGTTGGATAGGTCGGCATCACCAATTCCTCTGATTGAGCTGAAATCCCTGGAAATACCGATCAATGAAACTCCATAGTCAACCCGCTCAAACCGGTTAAACGGATATTGAAAATCAATTCCGGCTCCATATGTCCTGAACCTTAATAATTCACCGAAAAAGGTTTGATAATTTCGGGACTGATGGAATATATTGGCAATGATATTGGTTCTCTCCCGAAAATATCCATATTGCAGGATATAGTCACTGTCTCTCAGATCGAAAACAAGGTTCGAGCCAAGTGCCATTCTGTGGTCTCCAAACAGGTCACTTAATGTGATCATCACAAAAGCAGAGCCACCATAATAGGTATCAATTTGTCCCGCTGCGTAGGTAATATCAGGCGAAAATGATAACCGGTATCTTTTTGGCTGATAGTATCCGTCTTCGGTGAGATTACCTTCAGGCATAAACTTCTGAGGATCATCCCGAAGCTGAATTGTTGTATCACTGATTACAGCTTCACCGAATACATAGTTTCTAAAATCTATACCTGTTTCTTCAGGATCTTCCTCATCTGTTTCCGGTTCAGTTACGTCATCGATATCGGATATTTCGGCCAGTGAGGGAGCAGGAAGCGGTTCACGTACCATAACCACATTGCCGTGGGGCCTGTTACGGATCATTTCCATGGCATAACCAGTAGCTGGAACCAGCTCAGTAATAGATTGGGATGCTCTGCGTTCTGCCCAGTAATTTGGAGTTAATTCCCTGTCCATTCTTCTGTCGAATGGATTCCTCATCAGGTAAATATCAAGATAACCATCGTTTAATGCGTTGAATGCAATTCGGCTGCCATCTGCGGAAATTGATAACTGATTAATACCGGTTCGAATGTCGGTGAGCGGAGTGGATGTCCGGGTATCGAAATTATATTCATAAATATTTGGAATTCCGTTCTGATCTGAAATGAACACGAGTCGGCCATCATTTGTAACAGCAGGTTGAGATTCCGACCATAACGGTGTATTGGTAAGCCTGTGAATCCTGTTCGATCCTATTGTAATGGAGTATATATCAGTTTGATAAAAAGACTCGTGCTGAAGTGTTGAGTAACCGGAAACGAATTCACCGGCCCTCAGCTTGTCTCCACGGTTTGAAATAAAATAGATCGTTTCCGAATCGGGTGCCCAGGTGGGTTCACGGTCAGTAAATACATCTCTTGTTAAATTAGACAATTCCCTGGATTCGATATCATACACAAAAATACTCTGATATCCGCCATAATTACCGTCAAATGCAATTTTGCTGCCATCGGGTGACCATGCTACTGAGGCAAGAGCATCAACTTTGGAAAAACGGTGTAATTGAACCTGTTCGGTTTCGTAATCGATGATACCCAAATTTAATTTGCCATCTGCTTTCGTGGTGAGGGCAAGCTTTCTTCCATCCGGAGACCAGGAGAGGTTCGGATTTAGAATATTCAGTTCCTCAAACATCGGACTGTCTTCACCGCGAATCAGGGTCTTGAGCCTTTCGCCGGTAATGGCACTCACAACAACAATATCAAAAACATTCCCGGCAGCTCTCCGGTTTGAGATAAAAGCAATTCGGTCGCCCTGTGGTGAGATGGTCGGACTTGTACTATAACTGCCGAAGCGCCCGCGTTCGGTGACCCTGCTTGCTACCTGGTCGATCCGTTGTCTTTCAGCGACCTCAGGAAAGTAGCGGCGCTGAAGGCTGTCTGTCCATCTGTTACTTAATTCTTCGAGATTTAACCCGGTTGACTGAACAAGTGCTTGTTGTACACTCCTGGTTTGCCTGAGCCTTTGAAGGATTTCAGTAATCTTGGAGCGTCCATACTCTTCTTCAATAAAGTTCCAGAACGATTGACCTCCTCGATATGCAAAATATCCGCCAAGCTGATACAGAGGAGGCAGATAGTTATTGATGATTGCATCCCGGATATACATATCAGTTTGGGTATCCCAGCCAAGTGCAAGGTATTCGGCCAAACCCTCTTCAAACCACAGCGGAATTCTTAACTGAATATTTTGCCTCATCATTGTCTGGAGGCTGCCACCATAATATTTGTCATTTATAACTGCATGCAGTAACTCGTGCTGAAGTGTACGGCGGAAGTCTGCATAATCACCCATGAAAGGTTGAGTCATGCGGTTTTTTAATTTGTCTGTTACACCGCCAATCCCCTGGGCATCGATTGGAAGATCGACTACATTAGTTTGAGAGAAATCACTATGAGAATCATAGATAATAACAGGAATCCTGTCTGTCAGTGTGTGGTCAAAATCTTCCATCAGCTGCCTGAGGCTTGATTCTACCGTTTCTGCAGTAAATTGGGCAAGATGATAATTTTTCTCATCATAATAATAAATGTCAAAATGCTCAGTTTCGATGAATCTCCAATCGAAAGCTTCGTATTGAACACGATTTTTTCCGAATACGAAGAATTGAGACATTGCATATTCGGCGAATGCCAGACCTGTAAACAGTACCAAAAGAGTGAGAATGGAAAACTTTTTTAAAAACTGCATGCCACGGGATTGTAATGTTATTGTTCGGATATCGTCAAATCAATTTGTCTTTTTTCAAGATCAGTTTTAACAACAGTAACAGAAACTTCACCTCCCAGCCGATACTGTTTGCCTTTTGATCGCCCGATCAGGCAGTGTCGTTGAGAGTTGTAAATATAGTAATCATCTTTAAGATCACTAACGTGTACCATTCCTTCACAGTACACATCATTTAAAATTACATAGAGGCCGTTTTCAGTTACGCCACTGATAACCCCTTCAAACGTCTCACCGAGTCGTTCAGTGAGAAATTCAACCTGTTTCAGTTTTACTGATTCACGTTCTGCTTCTACAGCATAACGCTCTTTTTCGCTGCAATGTTCACCAACTTCCTTTAATTCTGTAAAAGTATATTCCTGCCCCCCTGAACTGTATCGTTTAAGAAGTCTGTGTACGATAACATCAGGGTAACGGCGTATTGGACTTGTAAAGTGTGCATAATGTGAAAATCCGAGACCGAAATGGCCGATATTTTTTGGACTGTATACAGCTTTTGACATTGCTCTTAATGTCAGGTCATTGATGATTGATTCCATACTTGTACCCTCAACACTGCTAAGCAGCGAATTGATGTCGGAAGCTGTTACTCTTTTCTTGACGTCAAAATCAATTCCGAGAGGTTTTACATTTTCACGGATGTTGAACAGCTTTTCGAGATCCGGCTGGTCATGAATTCTGTAAAGAAACGGATGGTTATTTTCATTTTTTTCTTCGCCTGTCTGTTTTCGAAGATTGTCGATATGGCGGGCAACCGTTTTGTTTGCCATCAACATAAACTCTTCCACAAGCCGGTGGGCAAATAAGCGTTTTTTTATGATCACGTCAACCGGTTTGCCATTATCATCAAGCACAAATCTCGGTTCAGGGGTTTCGAAATTGATTGACCCGTCATTAAACCTGTTGTCCAGCAATACCTTAGCTAATTTCTCTGCAGTTTTTAGTGTACTCTTTAATTGATGGTCTTTACCATCAAGGATTTCCTGAACTTCATCGTAAACAAATCGCTGTTTTGAGTTGATAATCACCTCTTCAACTGAGTAATCCACAAGTTTTCCACGAGGTGATATTTCCATAAAACAGCTATATGTCAGCTTATCTTCATTCGGCCTGAGGCTGCATACACCATTACTTAATCGTTCAGGGAGCATCGGTATGGTTCGGTCAACCAGGTAAACACTGGTCCCCCGATGTAATGCTTCTTCATCAAGAGCTGATCCCCTCGGCATATAGTGTGTAACATCGGCAATGTGTACTCCCAGATAGTAATTTCCATTATCGAGCACCTGAATACTGATGGCATCATCAAAATCTTTCGCATCAACCGGATCGATCGTGAATGTTACTTCATCCCGCAAATCTTTTCGTCGGTTCAGTTCATCGCCTGGTATCTGATCACTGATCCTGTCTGCAAAAGATTCAACCTCGGATGGGAATGCTGATTCAAATTGTGATTCAGCAAGAATTGAGAGGATTTTTGCTTCATTGGATTTGCTGTCGCCAAGATTCTGTACAATCTGGGCTTCTGGCAACCCGCGTGCATCCTCCCATTGTACCAGCCTGAATGTCACTTTATTACCCGGTTTTGCACCATTTAGAGCAGACGGCTCTACAAAGAAATCAGTACGGGAAGACTGGGTATCGGGGTGAATTAAATAGGTATTTTTAGATGGTGATGTCAGAGTACCAACAAATAATGTTTTTCCTCTTTTGATTACTTCTTCAACCCTGCCAACCGGTTTTCCACTTTTCCGATGATAATGAGTGACAACCGCTTTTACGAGGTCTCCGTCAAGTGCAGTTCCAAGATACCGTGAAGGGACTTTAATATCCTGTGCGCGTCCTTCGGTCACCACGTAACCATCTCCGTATTTGTTTACATCCAAAACACCTTCGTAGTATTTTTCTTCGTCAACATATACTTCATTTATACTGATCAGGTTACCTTTGGTCATCCTGATTTGATCCTTGTTTCGCAGATTGTGAAGAGTATGCTTTAGTTTTTTTGACCCTTTTTTACCGTGTAAGCCAAGAGCTTCCTGTAAAACAGGGGCAGGTATGGATGCGTCCGGGTAGGATTTTAAAAGCTGGATGATCTCTTTTTCAAGTGATGTAAGTCGTTTTTTCTTAGCCATATAGGTAGTTAGTATATCAAAATTTTATTCTGCAGCGATTGCTTCGCCATTCTCAGTAATTTCTTCTTCGCGTTCCTTTCGCCCGAATAACCGGCTGATTGCCCTGGTAAACCGTTGTTTAAGTTCCTGCCAGGTATTGAATTGGAATTGTGCCTCGAGGCCCACACCATTCATTTCCTGTATTTGTCGTACTTCGGCTGCACTTGCACTGGTTAATGTCGGATCCTGCCTGTGAAATGCTGTAACAGCAAAGATACGATTTATTCTGTAGGTAGCCCCCAAATCTCCGATATCACTGTATTCACCGGTTATCACACCGTCCCTGCGAAGAATTAACCGGTCATCATATAGCCTCAGAGCCACACCAAGATCGATTTCGTTTAAAGTGGTCAGATTAAAATCAATATCCATTGACATATCACTTCTGAGCAGGGAATTGATCTGATCTGATAATAGTGGATTGATTACCTGGCTGGTTATGAGTGGGTTAACGACGACTGCTCCACCTGTTAAGGTTTCTCTCAAAGCCATACCCGTTCCACCTTCTGTTGAAGCTGTTGTCAGAGGTATAAAGTTCCCGGATAACAGGATACTGGTTGCCTGAATAATTTTTTCCTCTTCGTTTCTGTTCAGGGCATTGACCTGGGCGAGAAGGGTAGGGTCAAGGGTCCCTTCAATACTTGAGGGTATCTGAAAGTAAAAATCATTTTCAAGTTCACTTAATGT
>SLKH01000299.1 GCA_007134665.1 Balneolaceae bacterium | reverse complement strand
TTATCATCCGGCTCATCAGCGCGTTCAAGCACAAAACGTACAAAATTCAGGTTACTGTCATCTTCATCGGCAGCCGGACGAACTCTTGCAAAGAGGACCTTTTCATTATCTTCGGCCGGTACGATTACAAGGCCCGGGAAAGTGTCACGATAACGGGTGTTTCTGTCATCACCTTCGAACGAGAGGTATTCATTATACTCTTCCACCCAGCTTTGATCCAGTTCCACTTCAACAGTCTCGGTTCCTTCGACAGAGAACTCTCCAACCTTCAGGCTTTCATCATATGAAATCTGGTTATTAAAACGGATTTCATTGCCTCTCCAAACTTCTGTGGCTCTGTATATGTCAAAATTGGCGGTTGAAAGACTATCGCCATAAACGACAGAACTGAATACAAACCTTAATTTGAATGTATCATCCGGCGAAATGGAAGTACCAATCTCAGCAGTTAAAATTGAAGGTTTAATAAGGGCAGCAGAAGTAAATTCGCCAAATAAAGGGTCGTCATAACGGCCAATAGCCATATGGCGCAGTCTTCCTGTGTAAGAATTCCCTACGTATGTTTCAAGGGTACCCGGAGAGATTGTCCTTGTTTCAAGATTGGCATCATCATCAAGAAATCCGCTCCCTAAATTACCAGGATCTTCACAACCGGCGACAAAGATAGTAAAAGCCGCTATTGCGGCTATAAAAAAATGCTTAATCAAACTCTGTGCTGATTTATATATAGGATTATTATAGTTGGTGAGCTTACTTACGTTTTTACCGGGAGTTTTATTATTCGTTGTTTCCGGCAATTTCTTTGTAATAGTTTGCAAATTTGGTTGATACATCTTCGGGCGAACCCTGAATTTTAGTCGGATTAATATTCAATTCCTGAAACAGATCGTCGAACTGTGTCGATAAATGGTTGCCGGTAACGACGTGATCACTGTACATGAGGCCAATTCTGAGTAAATCATACTTTCCATTCGTACTCAGCTTGTCAATTTCAACATCTTCGGGTAAACCCAATAATTTAAGTATGTTTGAATCTTCAAATATACCGAGATTTTCAGGGTGGTGCAGATTGTAAACAATTTTTGTGTTTTTGAAAATATCTACATCCTTATATTTGGTTTTTACAAGCAGTGGGATCAAACCAGCCGGCCAGTCATGACAATGAATGATGTCGGGCTGCCATCCAAGTTTCATAACAGTTTCCAATACACCTTTATTGTAGAAAACGAGTCTTTCGTCATTGTCGTCGTACCAGTTTTCCTTTTTAGGATCCTCAAACATGCCTTTACGTTTAAAATATGTGTCATTATCTAAAAAATAGACCTGTAGCTTGGCATTTGGAATACTGGCAACTTTAATACGCATACTCTCAACATTCTCGCCCACTTGTACTTCTATACCGGAGAGCCGGATAACTTCATGAAGCCTGTTTCTGCGGTCATTTATTGTACCGTATTTAGGTAACAGGATTCTGATCTCAAATCCTTTATCCTGTAGTGATGCCGGTAAAAATCTTAAAAGATCTGCGGTATGTGTCATTCTCGCAAAAGGTGCAATTTCTGCTGCAGCGTATAGTATTTTCATAGTAATCTGATTCCTAACTTTATCCTATTTAAGCTCTTGTGAGAACCCTGATTTTCCATTTTCCGGGTAAATATCTTTAAAGTCTTCATCCGATATTGAATAAAAATCAAACAAAGTGTCGCCCCGTAAACCAAGACGAAGAGTTTCAACCGGTATCACTTCCATGGGTTGAATATTACCGAGGTTTACATTGCTGCCAAATTTACGAATAAACCAAACCTGTTGCTCTTTTTGAGGAGCTTCAAATATCAGTTTCTCGGGAGGAATCTGGTCTGTAATTTCATCAATCAAGCCCGTGCGTACCTCACCATTTGGCCTGAAAACCCCGACATTTCCTCCTTCGCGTGCTTCACAAATAACCTTCCAGGCTCCGGCTTCCAACTCCCTGCGTATCATTTTTACCCATTTGTACGGAGGGATTATATCATTCGGGTTTTTGCTTCCAACTTCAGACAACACTGTGAATTTTTCACTTAAATTGTTGATAATCTCAATCTTTCTTTGATCCGATAGCCAGATTGTTCCGTTCGATACTTCAACATATCGGATATTATATCTTTTTAAAAGTTCGATATATGCATCAAGTTGATCCCTGAGCATATATGCTTCGAAGAGTGTTCCCCCGAAATAGACTGGTATGTTATACTTCTCATAGACTGCCAGCTTTTTATCAAGCTGCTGAGTGACGTAGGAAGTTCCCCATCCAAGTTTGACAATATCAACATAATCAGAAGCTGCTTCACAAAAATCTTCTGCTTGACGGATACTGTACCCCTTATCCAAAATCAAAGTGATACCGTTTTCACGGGGTTTGTCTGTACGTTTTGGCAGATTATTTAGTTGGAATGGCATGTTTTCATTTTTTTAACGAACCGGCTTAAGATAGTAAATGATAGTTTCTTTTAAAAAACCAAGAGAAAATCTGTAAATATCTGTATCTATATTTCATTCCTGATTTTGCGGTTGCTGTCATAAATCAGTTTTTTAATACGCTGTTTATCAATGTGATGGAACATTTCGTCAGTATATCTCCACTTCCAGTTTCTCCCAACCGTACCCGGTAAATTCATCCGATGCTCCGTTCCGAGGTTCATATAGTCCTGCAAAGGTATAATTGCCTGATCAGAAACGGAAAACATTGCTAATCGTATCAATTCCCATTGAGGTTCCGCAGCATCCGATCGTGTGTAACTTCGCATGTGATGTTTCTCGGATTCGGGAGCTGTCTGGTACCAGCCAATGGATGTATCATTGTCGTGAGTCCCCGAATAAACAACACTGTTTTGTTCATAATTATGTGGCAGAAAATCATTATCCGGATCGCCGTCAAAAGCAAATTGCAGTATTTTCATTCCGGGAAATTGAAATTCATCCCTTAGTTCTCTTACTTCCGGTGTGATGAAACCGAGATCTTCTGCAATAATTGGAAGCCGGCCAAGTTTTTTTCCGATGGTATGAAATAAATCTCTGCCGGGGGCTTCCACCCAGGTTCCTTTAATGGCATTTTTTTCTTTTGCCGATACCTGCCAATACGATTCAAACCCGCGAAAATGATCAACCCGGATTGCATCGAATAACTTGAACATCTGAGAAAAACGATCTATCCACCATTGATACCCATCCTTTTTCAATTTCTTCCAGTTATAGAGAGGATTACCCCAAAGCTGGCCGGTCTCACTGAAATAGTCGGGAGGTACTCCGGCGATCAAAGTACGATTACCCTGTTCGTCAACCGCAAAAAAATCGGGATTCGCCCAGACATCAGAACTGTTATGGTCAACAAATATGGGGATGTCGCCCACGACTCGTATCTCCTTCCTGTTGGCATATGCTTTGAGCTCCATCCATTGCTCATTAAATTCAAATTGGAGCCAGGTTTCATGCCGGATCTCTGACGGGGCTTCTTTTTTTAACTTTCTAATTGCTGCTGGCTTTTTTTTTGCAAGGCCGGAATCCCAGCGGTTCCAGGCTTTTCTGCCATTTCGCTTTGATATCACTGAAAAGAGCACATAATCTTCCAGCCAGTTTTGATTCTCCTCGATAAAATCGTTTAATTTTTTTTCATTTCGGCTGTCGATATTCTCATAAAATCGTTTGGAAGCGAAATTCAGGAGGCTCGTTTTATTCGCATTGGCCTCATCAAAATTGATAGTAGTATCAACCGGGGATTTTGCTTCATTCAGCTCTTCTTTTGTAAGCAGCCCCTTCTCATGTAATATCTCTGGACTGATCAGGTATGGATTACCTGCAAATGCTGAATATGCAGTATAGGGTGAATTACCATAACCGACCGGACTCAGTGGCAATACCTGCCATATCGTTTGATCTGTCTCGTGCAGGAAATCGATAAATTTTCGTGCCTCTGGGCCAAAATCACCCATACCATAACGGGACGGGAAAGAAGTTGGGTGTACGAGCACACCGGAGGACCGGGGAAATCTCATAAATCTGATTTAAGCAGTTAGGATTTTTGTGGCTTTAAAATCAACCCGGCCAGGGGTGGAATAGTGAGTGTAATGTGGGCAGGCCTGCCGTGCCAGTCACCGGGATGCCCTTGTACACTCGGATCTCCTGTGTTGCTTCCCCAATAAAATTCGGAGTCACTATTGAGTATGGTTTTATATGTTACCGCTTCCGGAACCCCGATTTTATAGTGATGATGAACAGTTGGTGTAAAATTGAGAATGAATATAAGGTAGTCGTCAGGATTTTTGGAGCGCCGTACAAAAGAGATAAGGCTGTTATCAGCATCACTCATGTCAATCCATTCAAAGCCTTCCCAGTTGAAATCGACCTCGTGAATGGCTGGTTCATTTATATAAATCTCATTCAGATCTTTCACAAGCTGGCGGACTCCTTTATGTGTATCCCACTGAAGCAAGTGCCAGTCGATCGATTGTTCGTGATTCCATTCACTCCATTGTGCAAATTCAGACCCCATAAAGAGCAGTTTTTTTCCGGGATGTCCATACATGTATGTATAGAGGAGCCGAAGGTTCGCAAACTTCTGCCAGTCATCACCAGGCATTTTAGATAGCATGGATTGCTTCATGTGAACCACTTCATCATGGGAAAATGGTAATATGAAGTTTTCCGTAAAGGCATAGATCATCGAGAACGTCAACTGCCCCTGGTGATATTTCCGGTGGATCGGTTCTTTGCTGATATATTCAAGTGAATCGTTCATCCAGCCCATATTCCATTTGTAGTCGAAACCAAGCCCGCCCGACTCTACAGGCCTCGATACACCTTGCCATGATGTCGATTCTTCAGCCATAGTCAACACTCCGGGGAAGTAGTCGTGGACAACTTCATTAAACCGTCTCAGAAAATGTATAGCTTCAAGATTTTCTCTTCCGCCATATTTGTTGGGAATCCATTCCCCGTCTTCGCGGGAATAGTCGAGATAAAGCATGGATGCAACTGCGTCAACTCT
>SLKH01000199.1 GCA_007134665.1 Balneolaceae bacterium | reverse complement strand
CCAATGATAGCCTGGGGAGTCAGGCTCACATTAATTGTTGTACGGCCGCCTATCGGTTCTTCCATAGTTTCATACCCGATAAATGAGAAGACGAGCGTCTCATTAAGTGATGGTACATTTAAAGAAAACTCGCCATCGAAATTCGTTGATGTACCCGTTGTCGTACCCTGGACAACAATGCTAACTCCTGGCAGCGCTTCCCCGTCTTCAGCAGAAATAACAGTTCCTGTCACTGTCTGGCTCTGCGCAACGTCGAAACCGGCTAAACCGATTATTAACATTACCCCAAGGATTATGTTGAATCGAATCGAAGTGGTATTCAATATTTCCATAACATATGATCCCTTTTTCTATTTAAAGTTAAAACTAACGGTTTATACTTTTTTACACCCTGGATCAGCACATATGAATGCAGAAACGAATCCAGAAACCTTAAGACAAACGTTTGCACTTACCCGGAGACATACTAAACAAGCTGTGAAAACGTTTGCATTAAATAATCCAAAATCAGGAGAGTATTGCAAAATAATATTATTTGTTTTACAAATTTTTACAAATAGAGTCTGGAAGATTCTGTTCTCTTATAACGGAGCCTGTCAAGCTAAATACCTGCTGACCAAACTTATTTATTGATAATCTGTTACCTTATGTGACTTGCTCACAGTTGCATTTCACTTACATTAATAAATCCTGACATTGATGAGCGAAAGAAAAAAAACTACCATAACAGACATTGCCAGAGAACTGGATGTTACCCCTTCCACGGTGTCAAGAGCTCTGAATAATCACCCGAGAATCAGTGACTCCACAAAAAAAGCAGTATGGAATCTTGTCAAGAAATTAAATTACCAGCCTAATAATATTGCGACCGCACTACGCAATGGAAAAAGCAATTTCATCGGTGTGATCGTACCGACCTCCGACAGATACTTTTTTGCATCTGTGATCAGGGGAATCGAAGAAGTGGTACGCGAGGAAGGATACAACCTGATTATCTGTCAATCTGATGAACAGACCAATAAAGAACAAAAAAATATTGACGCACTTCTGCAAATCCAGGTTGACGGTATTATCGCTTCCGTTGCAAAGGCAACTACTGAATTTTCCTATTTCGAGAAGATTATCAATCAGAATGTCCCCCTTGTACTATACGACAGGGCCGGAGAAAATCTGAATGTCAATTCTGTGGTTTGCGATGATTATCGCGGTGCTTATAATGCAGTTTCGCATCTCATTGAACAGGGTTGTACCAATATTGCTCACTTTGCCGGGCAGCAACATATCAAAATCTATAAAGACCGGTTAAATGGCTACCTTGATGCATTGAAAGATCACGGGCTGGAGATTAATGAGAGATTCATTATCGAAAGCGACCTGATCAATGACACTGATATTATTCTCGGGGCCGGTGCAAAAATGACAAATAACCTTTTCAGTCTAAGTGAGACACCGGATGGAATCTTTTCTGCAAGTGATTTTGCCGCATTAGGTGCCATTAAAGCTTTAAAGTCAAATGGCATCAGTATACCCGATGAAGTAGCACTTATCGGTTTCAGTAATGATTTTTCTTCATCGGTCATTGAACCCGGATTGACTTCACTGGACCAGCATACAAAAAAAATGGGAATGAATGCGGGCAAATTGTTTCTTGAACAAATAAAAGATCCCAAAAAGATCAATCATCCGAAATCAATAGTACTTGAACCCAAATTGGTTATCAGGGAATCATCTTCCATAAAAAAGAATACAACTTCAGAGGTCTTTTCATCCTGAACTCAATGATTCATCAATTCCTGCTATCTGTATAAATGAATAAGACACCCGATAGCAATCAGCCCATAGGAATATTTGACTCCGGTATCGGTGGTTTAACCGTTGTCAAAGCAGTTATGAAGAAACTACCTCATGAGAACGTCATTTATTTTGGCGATACAGCACACGTACCCTACGGCACAAAAAGTGATCAGGCAATCAACCGATTCTCTGCTGAAATTACACGATTCCTGATCAAACATGATGTAAAAATGATTCTGATTGCTTGTAACAGTGTTTCGGCCGTCGCAAAAGAAACCGTTACATCCAATGCTGGGTCCATACCGGTACTTGATGTAATCACAGCCGGTACCCAGGCTGCTATCGCCACCGGTTCCAAATCGATTGGAGTAATCGGAACACTCGCCACAATCGGTTCCGGAGCTTATGAACGCTCACTAAGGCAAAGGAATAACCAGTTGCAAATCAAATCAAAAGCTTGCCCTTTATTGGTCCCGCTTGCTGAAGAGGGCTGGACTGATAATGAGGTTGCTAAAAATACATTATCTCTTTATCTGTCGGAGTTTATGCAAAACAACATCGATTCAATTATTCTCGGCTGTACACACTACCCTTTGTTTACATCAACCCTGCAGGCATTATTTAATAACCGGGCCGTTACCATCATAGATTCTGCTGATTCAATTGCTGAGATGGCGCAAAACCTGCTCGTCAGGCATAAGCTAATTAATACACAAACATCCAGGGGACATTTCAATTGCTTTGTTTCTGACCGCCCGCAACGATTCAGGGAACTTTCAGAACGATTTCTCGGCCGCCCTGTTCCGGATGTACAAATAGTAAATCTCGCCTGAAATTTCTGATGTTAAAAAATATTTTTAAGTATCCTCTTTGATCATTATTTATAAGTAACTATTTATTCAATACTTGAAAAAAAATTACTACCTGATGAAAACATTACATTTCAGTATTTGTGTATTTATTTCTGTTTTCCTGATTTTAAGCTGCACCAATGAAACTGATTTGCCAATCATAGATGAGGGTGCCGAACCCGAAATCATATCTACCGGCCATGAATTCACAGAAGGCCCCTATTGGCACCCTGATGGATACCTGTTGTTCAGCGACATTCCGGCTAACCGTATTTACAGGTGGGTGCCCGGTGAAGATACTGAAGTATTTCTGGATCCATCCGGGAATTCAAATGGAATTCAGGCAGATATCGATGGTTCAATTCTTTTATGCCAGCATGCCGGCAGGCTTTCAAGGCTAACGGATAATGGTGAAATTGAAGTGCTCGCAGACAATTATCAGGGGAGCCGGCTCAATAGCCCGAATGACCTGGCCGTCCATTCCAATGGCACGATCTATTTTACCGATCCGCCTTTTGGGGTTAGTGATGAAGACCGTGAACTCGATTTCAGCGGCGTTTACCAGTTAACCCCTGACGGCACTCTCAATCTATTTTATGATGAATTTGACTATCCAAATGGAATTATCCTGAGTCCGGATGAACGATTTCTATATGTGAATGACTCTGAAACCGGCGACATCACCGTTTTTGATGTCGATGCCAACGGAGATGTTTTCAGCCCAAGACATTTTGCTACTGTTGGCGCATGGGGAGATGGCGGAGCCGCAGATGGAATGGTCGTTGACATGCAAGGCCGAATCTATTCAACCGGGCCTTCCGGTATCTCCATATTTGATGAAAATGGCAACCATCTGCAGGATGTTGCTTTTGACCAGTCGGTATCCAATGTGGAATGGAGCGGTGACGAAGCCGGCGTGATGTACATTACATCCCGGGACCTGGTTTACAGGCTTCAGTTCAATGTGGAAGGGTATAAACCAAGGTGAATGAATGAGTGAGTGAGTGAGTGAAACCTGGCAGAGTGGCTTCGCTGTTCAGCCTCCTGCCAGAGTTGAACGACGGGGGGAGAATATTGAATGATGAACGCCGAATGTCGAAGTCTTGTAAATCCCAAAACAATTATTGTACTTACTCATATGAAATAATCACTCATAATCCCTGTAAGTGATACATTGCAATACCGGCTGCAATTGCTGCATTCAGGCTTTCAACTGCTTGAGAGTTACCTGCAATCTTTACTTTATCCCGTCCGGGTGTAAACAGGCCAGGATTTATACCATTCGCTTCATTACCGATTACCAGTATGGTTTTATCGTATTTTTGAATTTTCCTGACACTGACAGAGCTTTCGCCTCCATCCATCAGTAATACGTTCCAGCCGGCTTTTTCAAGTTTTTGAAACAATTTATCCAGCTCACCACGAATCAATGGAATGCTTCCCGTAGCACCGGCAGTACTTCTGACTACTTTTGGGTGCCAGGCATCTGCAGTCCCGATTCCCGTTAGAATAGCTGTTACTTCAAACCATGCGGACGTCCGAATAATCGTACCGAGGTTCCCCGGGTCCTGGAGTGCGTCAAGAGCAATTATCAGTCCCGGTTTGTCCACTATATCTTTTAAAGATCCCTTTTCCGGTAAACGGCACAGCGCCAGGACTCCCTGAGGATTATCGGTATCAACAAGGGTTTCAAATTCATCAGATGGTAATGCCGAAACTTTAACACTGTATTGTTTTAAATGTCCGGGCAGTTTAGCATCATCTGAAATGATCACTTCCTCGATTGTGATATACCCGTTCTTCAGGATTTGTTCAACGCATCGCTCCCCTTCAGCTGTAAATAAGTTCTCCTTTACCCTGTGCTTTCGTTGTTTAAGTTTGCGTACCAGGGTTTGAATTCGATTTGAAGTTCTGTTGAATATCATTAATGAATATTGTGAATCTGCTGCCGTTAGCCCATTTTACCATTCAATAAATTGGTTTCACCTTTGCCAGGTTCTATATTCCAAACAGAAGCCAATCAAAGGAAACTACAAACTAACTCTTATACAAGTAATGAAAGATATTCTAAAGACACTCGGAATAAAAGAGTCAAATAAGGGAACCTCTACAGGGCAGCAGTTTACCTCCACAGATTCTTCTGATAAGATTACAAGTTTCAGCCCGATTGATAACTCAAAAATTGCTGATGTAGCTGTCACAACAAAGCAAGAATATGACAATGTTGCTGAACAAGCTGTTGATGCTTTTCATACCTGGAGAATGACACCTGCACCCAAACGCGGTGAAATTGTTCGCCAAATTGGTGATGCATTGCGTGAATACAAAGAACCACTTGGCAAGCTTGTTACACTTGAAATGGGGAAAATATACCAGGAAGGGCTTGGAGAAGT
>SLKH01000104.1 GCA_007134665.1 Balneolaceae bacterium | reverse complement strand
TGAGGATTGTTGCAGGGGGAACGAGATACAGCAATGGCTTGAAGAAAAAGCTGAGTTGGATACACCATTCCTTATTATTGATGACAAACCAGATGTACTGGAATCACAAAGCCTTCGGCTGATACAAGTTGAGAAAGAAGATGGATTTGCCAATCCCGATTCTATGATTATGGCAGTTCAGATCTTTGCACGATAAATTTCCATTTTTAAAAAATTTTTCAGGCTTGTAAACGGCTTTTAAAGAAGAAAATGAAAAACAGTGAGCATTGACCAGATGAGAATTTTATAGGTATTTGGTTCAAGGTGTTTTCAAACTGCTATTGCAGTATCAGATGGTTAAATCCATTTTCTTCGTTTGAAATACCATAACATAAAACCGGATAGTACTGCCATCAGAAAAAGTGTTAACGGATATCCGTAATACCAGTTGAGTTCGGGCATATTGAGTGGGCTGGCATCCGGATCAAAGTTCATTCCATAAATACCAGCGATGAAAGTCAGGGGGATAAAAATTGTAGCGATTATTGTCAACACTTTCATCACTTCGTTCATGCGATTGCTCAGGCCCGACATATACATATCGAACAAGCCGAATATCATTTCCCGATTGGTTTCAATGTTGTCAATCACCTGAACAATATGGTCATAGACATCTCTTAAAAAAACCTTTACCTCGTTGCTGATCAATGGCAGGTCGTCACGGATCAGGGAATTTATCCCGTCTCTGAGTGACCATACTGATTTTCTGAAGTAGATAAGGTCCCTGCGAAGAGTATGAATTTTTTGCAGATGTTCGGAATCGTGTTCAGTAAGTATCTGCTCTTCTACATGTTCAATTGCTTCACCGATATCATCGAGTGCATTGAAATAATGATCCACAATAGTATCGATTAATGAATAAGCAAGGTAATCGGGGCCAAATTTGCGAAGCCTTGTAGATTTAATTTCAAGTCGCTTGATGACAGGGTCGAAGATTGGTTCATTACTTTCCTGGAATGATAGTACAAAATTTTCGCCCAATACGATGCTGATCTGTTCGGCTTGAAGTGAATATGATCCATTAGAGCTGTGGTTTTGTTTGATCATCCGCAAGACCACAAAAACCGAATTGGTATAATGTTCAACTTTTGGCCGTTGTGAAGTGCTTACGATATCTTCCTGAATAAGCGGGTGAAGCTCGAAATAATCCCAGATGGTTTTCAGTTTTTCGATGTCATGCAATCCCCGAACCTGGATCCAGGTTTTTGATTTATTCTCAAGGTATGGTTCTGATTTTTCAATTTTTGAAATCGGAATCACATCATAGTGATCCAAATCAAAATCATGAACTGTTATCAGTACATCATCGAGCCTTTGAATACCGGTATGTATAGCAGTTCCCGGAATTTGGCCGGGGGGCTTTCTCTTTATCCGTCGTTGATGTAATGAGTGTTTTCGTTCCTTTAAGCTGCTATTCACTGGTTGCTTTTGCATATAAAATCAGATCCTGATTTGCATTAATTCGAAACTGAATGTAACAAAAAATGAACAAGTTGAAAGGAAATGAATAAACGAGAAATAATGGATTTATGCAGAATATCAGAAAATAAAAAAAAGAGTGTCTTTTCAGGGACACTCTTATGTAAATGGGGGGCAACGAGGTTGCCGTCTGTAGAAGTATTTTCGTTCATAAAACCAATAGTGTACACACAATTGGTATTAGAAGAAGGGCAGCCGTCTGTATAATTCCTGCCACTTCTGTTTTGCCTGTCTGTTTAAACGTCGTTCAATTTTTTTGACTTTTGTTTATATGCTTTATGAAGCTGTTTGGTTAGCCGTGACTTTTTGGTGCGGACATTTCCACCTGTCAGGTTAAAATGTTTGCTCGCGTCCTTTGTTGAAGCATCCGGGTTTTTCAGAAAAAACGATATAAATTCCCTGGATTCCGGATCCAGTTCACTCAGACATTCTTTCAGCAATGCCTTGCGCTCTTCATCAACAAGACTCTCGATCTGCTGTGCAGGTTCCGCCATTTGATGGAATGTATCTTCGCTGTTCAGATATCGTTTTTCGTTATTCTGATACCGTATATATTCATTTTTGCAAGCTCTGAGCAGGTAGCTTAAAATATATTTGGGCACTTTGATTTTATTGGCCATGATGTGTTCATACACATTCATGAATGCTTGCTGGGCACACTCCTCTGCAGCCTGTTTATTTGCACCCATGACGACTCTCAGATACTCCTCAAGTTTGGGTATTAATTCTTCCATTAATTTTTCAGCTCTTCGTTGCTCTCCATTGAGAAGGCTGATGACCAATTCCGAATAATCAAGTCTGGGTTTTAGTGTCTGTTGTCTCATTATTCTGATTTTTTATTTAAACCTTATGCAGTACCTAATTGAAATTATTAGACTCTGCAATTGGACGACTGCTTTTGCAGTATTACAGGTTAGTGCAATGACAAACGATAAATCTTGCCGTCCAACGCAGGCAGTTATTTCAATGACTAATATATTAGAAAAAACTAATATTAAAAATATCTAATGAACTTGATTATACGGAATATGCTAAAATATGACTTTAACGGTATTTTAGGGCGTTATTTTACAAATATTAAAATTTAGTCAACCCGATTATAGCTTGTAAAAGAGTCATATTTGTGATCTCCGGTTATCCTGTCAGCAGTTCGTTTTTTAATCTTGGATTCCTGAAGGGCTTCTGTAAATTTGATACATTCGGAGTGACGCTTAATATCATGATATGAAGAGACCATTTTTATTATTCAGCCAACCGATTATTGTAGTGTTTATCTACATTGTACTGTCAGGTCTCTGGATTCTGTTTACGGATCAGGTCGTCGAGCAATACTTTACAAGCCCTGAATTGCTTACAAGAGTTCAGACTTTAAAAGGGTGGGTTTTTGTTGTTGTTTCGGGCATAGTTCTCTATTGGGTTATCAGAAAATCCAGCCGTGAACTTGAGATGAACCGCGACCACTATAAAGCTATGCTCGACAATGCGAAAGTCGGAATTGCCAGGATGGTGGATATGAAAATTGTCTCATACAATCCGGCTTTTCAAAGGATTTTGAATGAAATCCCGCTTAACACAAATCAATCAGGCTTTATTAAGTATCTGGATGATTATGACCGGTCTCAATTTATAAAATCGATACGAGCTATATCTCTGAAAGGCTCTGATCAGTTTGAATTTCAACTTCAATTATCTGAGAACAGAAAAAAATGGGTTCAGGTTACTGTCTCCAGGCATCAGGATGAAGAAGAATATTATCAGGTCATTCTTCAGGATATTAATGACCGAAAAACCTACCAGTCATATACTGATCTGTTATTAAAGGTTATGCTAACATTGGAGCCATCGGATAACTTCAATGATGCTCTGAAAGGTATTCTGAATAATCTTTGTACTGAATTAAATTGGGAATACGGTATAGCTTTTACACCGGATAAAGAGGGCCTGTTTTCTAAACAGGTTAGCTGGTACAGGCTGGATCCATTGCTGGATGAATTGGATTTCATATTAGACAAACACAAGTTTAAAAGTGGTGAAGGTGTAATTGGGAAATCAGTTGAGGAGAGAAAAGCTGTATGGGCAGTTCACGATGAAAATGGCAATGAAAACAGGTACAGGAAAAATATAATTGATGCAGACCTGAGTTCAAGTGTGACAATACCCGTTGTTGTCAGTAATGAAGTAATAGCCGTCTTTGAGCTTTACAGAAGAGAAGTTATGCGACGGGATAATGATCTTCTGCGCCTGTTGACTGCTATTGGCCATGATATCGGCATTAAACTGGAAAAGCGTAAACAACAGGATGAAAAAGAAAAACTTGAAGAGAGCCTGAATTTTGCACTACAGTCGGCTGATATGGCCACATGGGACATCGAGCTGAAATCGGGCAGAATAATAAGATCAAAAAATCACTTTGAACTTTTTGGATTAAACCGCTCGCCAAATGAATGGACTGTTCAGAAACTGATAGAAACAGTTATCCCGGAGGATCGGGAAAGAGTTGAAACGGCATTAGATGAGGCTGTTACAGAAACGATAGGGTTAAATGTTGAATTCAGAGTGGTAAAAGGGCAGGATATACGATGGTTATGGTCAAGAGGTGATTTGCAATTTGATTCTTATGGTGAGCCTCTACGGCTTTCCGGGGTGGTTTCAGATATTACAGACAAAAAAGAAACCGAGTATGAATTAAAAAGAGAGCGTGAGCTCCTGGAAATGCTCTATGAAAATATACCGGTTATGATAACAGTATACAGGCCCGACTTTTCCAATTTCAGGGTAAACAGAGAGTTTGAGAATGTAACCGGATGGAAAAATGAGGAACTATCAGAAATAAATATTTTTGATCAAGTTTTTCCGGATAAAAAACTGCAACGTAGAATCATGGAATTCATGCAGTTGCCTGAATCAGGCTGGATGGATATGCCGATGAGAATGAAATCAGGAGAGTTCATTCAGTCGACCTGGACAAATGTTTGGTTATCGGATGATACCCAAATCGGGATTGGCCTTGATATTTCTGATCGGAAAGAATATGAACTGGAAATAAAGAAATCAGAAGCTCTCGCAAGTGAGTCCAGGGAACTGCTCAGAAAGATATTTGAAAGCCTGGAGGAGGCAGTGATTATTTTAAACCCGGAATCCCGTACAATTATTGACTGTAACCAGAGAGTAGAGAAAATATTCGGATATTCAAGAGAAGAAATGATAGGCAAATCGACAGAATTTCTTCATCTGAATAAGGAAAAGTTTGATGAATTTCACAACCTTTCATTTGATGAACTTACAAATAGTGGATTATTCACTACCGAATTTGAATTAAAAAAGAAATCCGGAGAGACATTTATCTCAGATCATACTGTTACGATAGTAAAAGGCAAATCGGGAGAAATTGATCGGATAGTAAGCGTGATCAGAGATATTACAGAGCGAAAAACACATGAAGAGAACATACGAAAGCATCGTGACCGGCTTCTGGAAGCCGAAGAGGTCGCCCGTATGGGGCACTGGGAATACAATATTGATAC
>SLKH01000297.1 GCA_007134665.1 Balneolaceae bacterium | reverse complement strand
GGAAATGGCTCAGGATGGTGAAATACCACCCGAACTGGAAACTGCTGCAGCAAATGTATTACTCAGTGCATACAGATCGAGCATTCGCGAAGGTGCAAGGGAATACCTGCAATTGGGAGATACTGAATTGGCTGCTGATATTCGCCCGGTTTCGGAATTGATTCATGAACGGGGAGATATTGACCATGGCAGGCAAGTGTACGACAGAGCATGCCAGGTGTGCCATCAGGCGGAAGGCCGTGGACTGAGTTTTGGGCCGGAATTATCAGCCATTGCTGATAAACTTCCAAGAGAAGGCCTATACAATGCTATACTGGAACCAAATGCAGGTGTAGTACTCGGTTATGAAGGTTACATTTTTCATATCAACGACGGATCTCAGGTTACCGGAATTATTGAAAGTGAAACTTCTTCTGAACTGGTCATTCGACTTCCCGGAGGAATGACCAATCGATATGATATTGATGATGTCGTATCAAGGGAACAAATGGATCAATCATTAATGCCGGCCATGCAGGCAAGTATGACTGAGCAGGAATTGATTGATCTGGTTGAATATCTTACAACTCTACAAAATTAATTGAACATATTATGAATATTACAAGACGAAATGCAATAGGCAGAATTGGAGCCCTTGCAGGATCAACTGCATTTTTAGGAATGTTTAAAGGAATTACTGCAGCTGAAAAAGCACTTGAAGCTAATAATTTAAAAGGCAGAGTGAATCACTCAGTCTGCAGGTGGACATTCAACAGTTTTGAACTTGAAGAACTTTGTCAGGCTGCCAAAGAGATCGGAATTACTTCCATCGAATTGGTAGGGCCTGATGAGTGGGCAACTTTGAAAAAATATGAGCTGGATTGTGCCATGCCATGGGGAGCGGGGCTGGGTATTGAAAGAGGGTGGAATAACCCGGAACTCCATGATGAACTTGTGGAATCATTTGAAGAAGTGATACCACAGGTGGCGGAAGCAGGGTTCAAACAGATTATCACTTTCTCAGGTAACAGAAACGGAATGGATGATGAAACCGGCTGGAGAAATTGTGAGAGAGGAATCAAACGCATTATGAGTACAGCTGAAAGGCACAATGTAATCGTGAGTATGGAGCTTCTGAACAGCAAAGTAAATCATCCTGATTACCAGTGTGACAACACTCCCTGGGGTGTGGAAATGGTGGATCGTATCGGGTCAGATCATTTCAAATTGCTTTATGATATTTATCACATGCAGATCATGGAAGGCGATGTGATCCGGACAATCCGGGATTATCACGACTATTTCTCTCATTATCACACCGGTGGTGTACCGGGAAGAAATGAGATCGATGAGACCCAGGAACTTTATTATCCTGCTATTATGGAGGCAATCGTCGAAACCGGATACGAAGGTTATGTTGGCCAGGAATTTATCCCGACATGGGATGAGCCATTTGAGGCGTTAAGACATGGTGTAGAAACGTGTGATGTTTAATCTGCTATAGTTAGTAATCGTTTCACACTGACGAAAATAAACTTTTCAATTCAGATGCCGATTTATTCTGAGTGAAAGGTTGAGCTTTCTTTAATAACTGAACAGATTCCCCGATTCTTTCACTGAATCGGGGTAGTTCAGTTCCGTGCCTGATCATACCTTTATCATTTATGATGTAACCCTGATCAATCCACTCATCAAGTTGTTTGGCAAATTTAGACGGACGTGTTACTCCAAGCAGATTCATTTGCCTGCCAAGTTCCGAGATAGAAAGACACGGTTTTAAATCTGCAAAATTTTTCGGAGCCGTATGATTTAATTGATCAGTGAGAATAAATTTGGCAGATGATCCTGTTGGGTGAAACATCGGTTTTCTTTGAACCGTAATACTTTCTGTAAATGAGTTAAAAATGATTTTATACACCGAATACAATTTACCCGGCAACAGGTGCCGGATTTTTTCAGGCGTTGCAGTAAAATCAACCGGGCGCAAACTTTCATGAGGATGATCCCTTCCGGGTTTTTCCCGGATGGATTCAGGTTTTATCTGATATTCTTGAGAATCTCTGTAAAAAACCGATTCAATTAATCTCCAGGTATCAGGATAATAAAAGTTTGCTGCAGTTCTTGGGTAGCTGATCAGGTTGGTATAACCCGAGTGAATGCGGTTGGTAAATAGATGAAACAGATGTTGACTTATCTCTTCAAACTGATCTTTATTTTTTCTGGCGGCTTTAAAAAATAGATCGTAGATCGAGGCAGGTTTATACAAATGATAATCCACATCATTTAACCTGACTTTATAATTTTCATGATACTCCAGATTCTTATTTCCGTAATTCTTTAATACATAAAGATTTCCATATTCATCCTGATACTCATTGGAGTTGCACTGGTTACTGGTTATATAAGCAAGCGCTGCAAGTTCAGGTGAGAATTCCGGATATCTGGATCTCCAGAGTTTCTGAAGCAAATATCTTGATTCAAGGGTGCTTTTCAGAGAATCTTTTGAAATCCTGGAGGCCTGACGGATTTGATCTGTGATTGAATTAAGTGTGATTGACTGCAGACATATTCGATAAAGTGGTTTATCACCTAAAATTTTAAACAAAGACCAGGCGATGAAGTCTCCGGCCGGATCTTTATCAGTTGCAATAATTATTTTAGCAGCCCAATCTGAAATACTTTTTAGCTCTTTACGCAATTTCCTTTTTTTTGGATCTGCAATGGCTGTCAGGGTTTCTGTATCAGAGTTATATCTTGGTTTCCACAGATACCCATCAGTTGGTAATACTTCAAGCCAGGGAATTTGTAAATCCCGTAATTGATTTGCTACAACGGATGATTCAACGATAAGCAGGGTATATTCACGGGTAGTCAAGGGTTTTAAAGTGTTGATAGGTAATAGTTTTCCCGTTCAGTCATTTGATTTTTTTCAGCTTTTGCCTCATCCCGATAACCTGCAAGATGTAACAGGCCGTGTATAAATACCCTGTAAAATTCTATTTCAGCCGATACGTCAAACTCTTTTGCCTGTTCCAGGATTCTCGAAGCACAGCAGTATAATGTCCCTTCTATATTTTTTCTATCAACATCTGGATCATATCTGAAGGTGATGATGTCAGTAATATAATCCTTATCAAGATACTTTTGATTTATTCTGATTATTTCATCTTCGTCAACATAAACCAATTCAAGCATATCATAAAAAACTGTTTCACCCGCTTCAATTGTTGAGAGAAGTTGCTTAATAATTTCCTGCCTGATCGGTAAATTTACTCCGGAAGGATTATAGATCTGAATAACGTGGTTATCGGAGTCTGAAGTGTGCTCCAATGAAACTTACCTCATCTGATTTATCTATTCAAAACTGAAATCATCCAGGCCTGCTGTCTCGGTAAGAGAGAGAGCAACACCACACATCATCAGGTCTTCAGGGAGTTCGGTAAAGTCACCTTTAAGTACGTCATCACTCACATTGGCATAAAGGCTGCAACCGGCTCCCTGTTCTACGATAAGCCCGGAAGTCATACCTCTTGCTTTTCTAAAAAAAGTAACCTGTCTCAGCATCTCACTTGCGATGAATGCAGTACAATTGTGCAGTTGAAGAAATGTATTGGATGCATATACAGAAACCATATTCATTTTTTCACCCTCTACCTCAAGTCCAAGATGAATTTCGAGTGCCAGTCGACGACCTTCTTCTTCATCCTTCAATTCGAACCTGTAAACATCATTACCCAAAGGCTTTGGTTTTGAATTTAAAACCTTTCCAATTGCTTCAATGTTTTCTTTTGTAAAATTATGAATCATGGGTTTCGCTGTTACAACTACTTTCTGCTTTATAAAAGGGCATTATAAATGTCTTGTTTGAACAATATACAACTCGTTTGTATAAGATTAAATTCCGAGATTGAATCGTTCGATCTGCTCTTCATTATCTTCCCTTGTCGATGGCATTGGAATTCTGCCCTCTGTCAAAAGATTGACTTCAAGTGCAAGTTCCTCAGCTTTTTCATCCAAATCGGCAAGGTAATAGACCCGCTGAAGAATGGTCAGATAGCTTACATAAAAGGATACTTCATTCATCAGTTCATTCCTGTTTTCATCCAGCCGGTTAATTCTGTTTCTCAACTGGCGCTGACGGTCAGATCTTGCTCTTGCCCTGGCTTGAGCCTCAGCAGCTACAAGTTCTTCGCGGTCCAGTTCAATTTCTTCGAGTTTTCTGAGGTCCCAATCCATCCAGTGCATAATTTGGTCTCTGACGAAATCTGTGAGTGAGACTGCGTTATCGTAGGCACCTACTCTTGCATAACGATAGGCATAGAGGGTAGGGATAGCCCAGTCTGTTTCATATTCCCTGAATGGGATGTGTTCTTCGCCGTATGCCAGCCAATATGCTGCTTCCTCATACCGGCCACGACTCATCAATTCATCTGAGAGTTGAGTGAATCCAAACCGATAGTTCGTCAGCATTCTACGGATATTTTCATCAAAATAGACATCCGGATTATTCCACTCTCTGAAACTGAAGTTTTCAAGTCGCTGAATGTGGACTTCCGGGTCGATATAACCGAAACTACCCACTTGTCGACGTTTGGGGACCACACGAAATGCTTTGCCTTCAAACTGAAAATAGGGCTGAAGCCCCAATTGGCCTTGCCGGGCAACAGTATTGGCAAAATAGATAGGCCGCAGCCACATATTCGTTCTAAGCAGTTCCAGTACCATTTTATCCTGAACCTGCAGATAATATTGTGGATTTCCCTGTGAATCCTGGCCGGCAAACCGTCCGTCAAGATGCCACCTGACTTCATTGTCCAGTGAATCGACCGGAATGCTGAATGGAACCGCCATTTGTAACTGATTTTCAAATACTTCATCACGATAAATTCCGTCAATGTTATCAACAGATCCCTCACCCTCAAAAACAGCTCTTAACATCGGTTTATTTACCGGAATCACTACATCACCCGGCTGTCGGAGAGTCAGGCCGGAAGTCATCTCTTCAAGTTCTTCATCAGTTAATCTTATAGGCAGAGGAAGTGACTCATGGGTTTGTCGATCCCGCATCTGTTTTAT